>CAYNZD010000010.1:0-2089 GCA_964401675.1 Candidatus Woesearchaeota archaeon
GAAGTTGTTGTTTTTTCCACAATGCTTTTGTTTTTAACATTGTTCGGGGGAATTTTATTTCTTATGGCGATATGGTTACTGACTGATGTGTTTTCTGTAATGTTTTTATTTTTGGTGTTTATGTTAGCTATATTTTTGTTTTTTTATTCTTCTAAGACGCCTGAGCGTCTAGCTATGAAGTGGCGGCTGAAAGCATCATCACAAATGGTTCCAGCGATTTTGTATATTGTTATTTATATGAAACACACCTCTAATCTTGAGAAAGCCATAGCTTTTGCTTCTGAGCATTTAGAGCCACCATTATCTCTGGATTTTCGTAAAATCTTCTGGGATGTTGAAGTTGGAAAATTTTCTACAATAAAAAATAGTCTTGACAATTATCTAGAGTGTTGGAAGGATTATAGCAGGGAGTTTGTCGAGGCGCTTCATTTAATTGAATCAAGTTTGTATGAGCCCGATGAGGCAAGAAGGGTTGGTGTTTTAGAAAAATCTTTGCAGGTTATTCTGGATGGTGTTTATGACAAGATGTTAAAATATACACATGATGTGAAAGCACCTTTAACAAATATCTATATGTTGGGCATTGTTTTGCCGACACTGGCTTTGGCTATTTTACCGTTAGCATCTACGATGTTGGGAGGTGCGATTAGGTGGTATCACATATTGTTGATTTTTAATGTATTAATTCCATTTATGGTTGTTTATATGACTGGAAGCGTGATGATGAAAAGGCCAGGGGGTTATGGTGAGACAAGTTTGCTGGAAAAAAATCCATTGTATCCAAAATATAAAAGTAATGCCGCTTATTTCAAAGGCATATTAATTGCTTTACCTTTGTTTTTAATTGGGTTAATTCCATTTCTTTGGAGATACACCAATATTCCATTGTGGATAGGAACAACAAGAGATTATAGCTGGTCTAGCTTGGGAGTTGGGTTTTTAGGGAATTCAGGGGCATTTGGAATTCTAACAGATGCGTCTGGAAATATAACAGGTCCGTTTGGCTCTCTGGCGCTATTGATGAGTTTATTTATTCCAATTTCAATTGCGATGGTTTTTATTATTGTATTTAAATCAAAAACAAAGGAAATTTTAGAAACAAGGAAAAAATATAAAGATGTAGAACAAGAATTTATGTCGTCGCTGTTTCAGCTGGGAAATAGAATTGGAGATGGTTTGCCTGCGGAGATTGCTGTATCCAAAGTGGCAGAATCAACCAAGGGAACAGCTACTGAAGGATTTTTTAGAATTGTAAATGAAAATATTCAGCAGCTAGGAATGAGTCTAGAGAGAGCATTGTTCGATCCCAAGAGGGGCGCGGTTGTGTTTTATCCAAGTTCGATAGTGGCGACTTCTATGAAGATTTTAGTTGAATCATCTAAAAAGGGTTTGCAAGTCGCGGCTAGGAGCCTGATGTCAATTAGTGATTATGTTAAAAATATTAGGAAGATTAATAGTAGATTGAATGATTTGCTGGCAGATATCATTTCGGATATGAAATCGAATATGACTTTTTTGGCACCGTTGCTGTCAGGTATTATTGTTGGTTTGGCGGGAATGATAACAACAATCTTGGGAAGTTTAAATTCAATGTTTGAAGGAGGCGCTGTTGGTGGAGATATCGTCGGGGCAGGAGGAATTCAGGGGATAGTTTCTATTTTTGATATTACGAAAATGATTCCAACTTATTGGCTACAGATTGTTGTAGGAATTTATTTGATTCAGATTGTTTTTATTATGACATCTACTTTGGTGACGATTAAGGCAGGAAGAGATCCTTTGCAGACGACGGCGGAGACTGGGAAGAATCTGAAAGTTACAATGATTTTATATTCGGTTGTTGCGTTTGGCGCCATCGTCGGACTGACAATTATTGGGGCAGTTGCCTTAGCTGGGCTGATGTAGTTAGATTGAGTTAAGTTTATAAATAAAAGAAGTGTGAATATAATATGAGAAGGATTGGTGATAGCAAGAATGGTCAACAAATGACTTTGGGGACGATTATTTTAATGGTTTTGGGAGTTGCAGTTTTGGTGCTTTTAATTTTTGGATTTTCTACGGGGTGGAAAAATATGTGGAGTAAAGTAAC
>CAYNZD010000010.1:2189-15608 GCA_964401675.1 Candidatus Woesearchaeota archaeon
TAAAAATGTGAAAGAATTATATGATAAAAGTTTTACCCGACAATTTATTTTATATGGAGATGGAAGCGGAATAAATAAAGAAATTTTTGCAGTTTGGCAGAATGGGGAATGGAGAGTTACTGAAGGTGATAGAATATCTGATGCAGAAGGATGGGTTAAAGAAGGAGATGATTGGGTGCTTAAATATTATTGGGATTCATCGCAGAAATATTGGGCATATTCTATAATAAAAAGAGTAAGGAATCTTTATAGCGGTACGGATGATAATCTTGCTATTGACGCATTTGTGAAAAAAGTTAAGGGAGGAAATGATGATAAGGTTTATTGGAAAGAGACTATCCCTATAAAATCTGATGAAAAATATATTGGTAGTTCGGATTATGGAGAGAAAATTGGTAGCCTTGTAGGGGATAAAGGCTTTGGTGGTTCCTTTGATGAATTAGATAGTGCTGAAGAAATTATAAATTTAAAATTTGAATTTGCAAAAAGGAAAAAAATATATCTGGAAGATACAAAAATTTCTAAAGAGGAACTGGGGGAGTTAATCAAGGATAAAAAAATAAATATTAGGGGAGAAGAGATCTTAATTGATATTGAAGAAGGAATTTTTCCTATTATTAGTTTTTCTTACGAAAAAGAAAAATATGGGGTAAGGCATAGCGCATATGCAAATATTAATAGCAATCTTATAGAAGAAATCAAATTAAGATATTTCCCAATTTCCCTTGTTAAGTGGGATGGTTCTAAATGGGGAGATATTGGAAATGAACAGTATTATAGATTATATGAAAAAGATTTTAAGGAGGTTTATAGAGCGACTTTGATTAGCGAGTTCCTTAAATCAAAATGCAGATGAAAACAAAAAAGGGGATACTTGTTAAAAATTTAGTAGAGTTAATTTTATCTGCTGCTATTGTTTTTGGATTGATAATGTTACTATTTAATTTATTTGCTCCGAGTTTTGACAGAGGAGATAAAACGGCGGAATCTTATTTCGAAAATTTAAATAGGGCGATTAAGGATACGGATGCAGGAGGAGAAGGCGATTTTTTTATGCAAGACTATGGAGATGAAGAGTTAAGATTTTATTTAACGTATTTTGGAAATGTTGCTAGTTTTGAGAATGCAGAAAAGAAAAATTTTATTCGTTCAAAAGAAGGAGATAAAATTATTTGTATTTGTTATTTACGAGGAGGGAGTGTAGTTTGTAATTATTGTGAAGATTTGAAATCTTCGGCAAGTGTTAGTGATGGAGATGAAGACTCATGGGCAATTGAGCAGGGAGAAAATATAAAAATTACTAAATCAGAAAATGGAGAGATTTATGAATTTTCTAAAATTAAATAATAAAGCAACTATTGGTGTTAATGATGCAATCAAATGGATTATCTATATTGCTATTTTGATTTCTGCTGGATTTGCTGCAAAAATCATTGTTTCAAAAATGATTGGTTAGTTTTATTAAGTTAGTTTTGTATTAATTTTTATGGTTAATAAGAGAGGAGATTATAAGTATGGGATAGTTTTATCTTTGATTTTGGGGACGATGGTTTTGAGTTTAAGTTTGTATTTTATTTTTCAGGAGCTCTGGTCTAGCGATGAGCTTGATATGGAAATTTGTCGTCAGAGTATTCAGGTGAGAGCGTTGTTGCCGGATGTTAAGAAAGCTGGATTTACTGTTGATTCTTTCAAAGATGCTTATCCTTTAAAATGTAAAACACAAGTTGTAAATATTGAGAAAAATGATGTTATTGTAGATAAAAATGGAAGAATGCAGGTAGAACAAAAAATCGCAGAAACGATGGCAATGTGTTGGGCTCTTTATGACAAGGGAGATTCAAATGCATTTCCATCTAGTATCTATCTGATTACTTCTACATGTGTTCCTTGTGCAAGAATTCATTTAACCGAAGAAGCAAAAAAGGAATTAGGAAATAAAAAAATTAATATTAGAAATGCCTTGATGGATTTGAAAATGACAAAGGATTATTCTTATTATGAGTATTTGAATAATTCCGGGAAGAAATTTCCAGCGTTTAATCCTGCATCTGCGAGAGAGTTTAATTTAAGTGGAAATAATTTTGATATTGATGAAAGCGGTAAATATGCTGCGGTTTTCAAAAATAAATTAACGGGAGGAGTAGAGAGTGGAACATATATTAAGGAAATGTGGAATAAAATTGATATTAGCAAGGTTTCTCTTCCAATGGTTTTTGATCAAGAAGAAGGAGATTTGCTAATCAATTATGGTGTCATCACTTCTCCAAAAAAAGGGGGGGCTGGAGAATATATTCCTTATTTGTTTTATTTTCAGGCTAATCAAGAAAATCCAAAGCCGTTTGATGAAGTTAAAACTCGGCTAGTTGATGGAGAGCTTTGGAGAAATGCTAATTTTTGTGAACAATGGGAGGGTATCCCTGCATAAAATGAAAAGTAAAAGAGCTTCAATTATGCAACAGGTGATTATTCAGATTATTTTAATTGGATTAATATTCGCTATTTTTTTATTTGCTAGCGCAGAGAGAGTGAATGCTCGTGATGTTAAACAACAGGTTTTGGAAAAACAAATTGCGTTGTTAATTGATTCGGCAGAAGCAGGAATGAATTTCGAGATTAAAAAAGTGAATGTTAATGGGCTAGTTGAGAATATTGAAATAAAGGAAGGTAAGGTTTTTGTTAAAGTGGAAGGGTTCCCTTCGGTTAAGGGTTATCCCTATTTCTCCAAATATTCTGTTGGTGTTAAGGACAATGGAGATAAATTTGTGGTGAGCATTAAATGAAGAAACGTGGGCAGATGGGGGAAGGAATTATAACAATTTATAGACTACTGATGGTCACGGTTGTTGCATTTATTGTTTTCGGAGTAGGTTCAATTTCATATAGTCATTATATTGATGTTCGTGATGCCGAAGCAAGAATTTTGGCACGAGAGATTTCTATCTGCTTATCTCCTAATGGTGTTTTGAATTTGGATAGTATTAAAGAAAAAGAGTATGGAGAAATATTATCTTATTGTGGGATTTCCCAGTCTGAAAGATTTTATGTTGAAGCAAATGTTATTGATTCTTCCGATAAACAAATTGCCAAAATGTATGAGGGAGATTCTGGGGCGCTGTGGGTAAAAGAGCTTTTTTTAACTGGTAATGCTGTTTTAGAATGGAGCGCAAAAAATGTTGAATTAATTAATAAATTTAATCCAGGTTATTTCGAATTTAATCATTCTATTTTTATTTTGAAAGATGGTAAAAAAGTAGAGGGGAATATTAAAATTGAGGCATTAGTGGGCCATGAATTATAGTTTATCTAAAAATAAAAGAGGCCTTATAGGATCCTCTATTGTGATGTTTGTTTCCATAATTGCTATAGTTTTGATTTTAATTATTTTTGTTTTGGGTGCAGCAATTGTGAAAAAATTGGACGACGTTGGAGGAGGGGTAAGAATTTACGACGAGAAAGAGGTAGAAATATATAATATTTTTGAATACATGGAAAAGTATGTTGCTTTGTTGAATGCTAAATTTTTTATAGAGAAAGGTTTGACCATGGAAGAATCTTTTATGGAAGGTGACTATGAGGAATAAAAGAGCGCAGGTATTTTCTTTTATATTGGTTCTTATAACTTTGTTTATGTGCGGGGCATCTATCTATGTCTATTCAATTCAGCAGGGAAATGCTGCGAATTCTTTAGTTTCTCCGTTAGTTGTTTTGGAGACTAGAGATTCTTTAGATGTTTTTGAGATGAGGGAGAGGGAATTGATTGAAAAATCTTTGAAGGAAGTTGACGAGGAATTTGGGAGTGAGAATTTTCCTGAAAAATTTAGAGATGTTTTTATTGATAATCTTATGACAAATGAAGAAATGAAAGAATTTATTCTTAGCGATTTAACATGGAATGGAGCGCTGATGAAGAGCGAGGAGTTTGACGAAGAATCTTTTCTTAGAAATATTTTGTATTCTAAAGTTGAGAAAGATTCTAATGTTTTGAAAATTACTAGATCTAAAATTGGGAAAAACATTCCTTTAAGCTCTCAAGATAAAATTAAAATTAATTTTCCAGTGGATTTCTCATTTGAATTTGAGAGAGAATATACGATAACTTTTGAGAAAGGTAAATTTGAGGTGAAAGCTGCATGGTAGATTATGGAGGAAATGAGCGTCGTAAAACTAAAAAGGATTTGAAAAGAAAGCGGCTGGCTCGAGGTTATAAGCGTGGGGGACAATTCAGAACGCATGCTGTTTCGGAAACTTCGGAAAAGAAAGAAGAGGGAGATAAAGGTAAAAAGAAATTAAGGAAATTTTGAAAATGTTTGGATTTTTATTTTGGCTGTTTTTTATTGGAATTGTTGTTGCTAGCTTGCAAGATTTGAAAAGAAGAGAGGTTGATAATTGGCTAAATTTATTTTTATTGGTTTCGAGTTTCGTTTTTATTTTCTATAAAGCAATTTTTGATGGAAATGTAGAAATTATTTTTCAGCTGGGGTTTGCCCTAGTGGCTATGTTTGCACTTATGAATATGTTTTATTATGGTCGAGTTTTTGCTGGGGGTGATGCAAAGCTGCTCGTTGCGATGACAGCGTTTTTTATTGGAGCAAATTTTAATATAACATTGATAAATATCGGAATTTTTCTTTTACTCCTGATGTTTTCTGGTTCGATTTATGGGATTTTTTATTCTTTTGTCTTATATATTAAAGATTATGAAAAAATAAACGAGGAAGCTAGGAAGGGATTTGATGCTTTGTGGATTAGATATGTGGTTGTGGCGGGAATTGTTATGTTTGCTTTGAGTTATATTGATTGGTTTTTTCTTCTGCCATCAGTTCTTATGTTATTGTTCCCAGTGCTTTATGTTTTCGCAAAGGCGCTTGAAAATGTTTCTATGGTCAAAAATATTTCAGGGAAGGATTTGAGAGAGGGAGATTGGTTAGTTAACGACGTTAAAGTTAAGGGAAAAACGATTAAAGCGGATTGGGATGGCTTGTCATTGGAAGATATCAAATTATTGAAGAAGAAAAAAAGTGTTGAGATTAAAGAAGGATTGCCATTCGTGCCAGCTTTTCTGATTGCGTTTTTCTTATATGTGTTTTTAAAAGAATGGCTTGTTGGGTTTTTTATTGGAATGTAAAGAGTTAGGGAATTTTTGGAGATAAAATTGGCACCTTTTCTTTTCCAGGTTCAGATTTTTTTTCTATCTCTATTTCTTCTACTTTTAGAATTTCTTCTTGCAGGGCTTTGAGTTCTTCTCCTGTGGCTTGTCTTTTTTCAGTCTCATCCCCATAAAATGGCACAACTTCCATAAGGGCATGATTCATAATTTTCAACTCTTTGATTTTAATTTCATTAGGATTAAATTTTTTTTGAATTTTTTTTGAAATTTCTTGCGCTAAGTTTTTTGTCGATTCTGGGATTTTATCTAAATGTTCTTTTGGGATGATTAAGACATGGCCCTTACTTAACGGGTTGAGCTCAAGGATTGCTATATTATTTTTATCTTCGGCAATTTTGTAAGAAGGTGTTTTGTTTGCTACAATTGAACAAAAAATACATTGATCTCCAAGATGGGTAAGTTCATTTTGCTTAATGAAAGCTTCAACTTGCTCATCTGTCATAGAATTGATTTGTTCCTTAATCTGATTTCTTTTGTCTTCTGGAAAATTTTCTAATTGAGCTAAAAGATGTTCTTTTATTTTGCCTGTCTCTTCTTTCGTAATCACCATATAGAATTAATAATTTTTTAGATTATAAATTTATCTTTATCCGACCACTCTTCTGTAATCTATTAGTTCAACAGAGGAAACGCCTTCTATCTCAGAAAGTGCATTTTCTACTTTGTCGGATTCTTCGTTTTCAGAAAGTGCGATTGTTACAATTAGTGCCTTTAGTCCAAATGCAATTGGTTCTTCTTTTGCTTCATTAAAAACTCCAGATTCAAAGGTTTCTACTTTTGCTTTTATTTCTACCTTAAGTTTTTCTAAATCTATCTCTAAACTTTCTGGCATTATTTTAAATTGCATTCCTGCTGTAGCCATTTTAGGGACCTATATACCCGCACTTTTTGCATTTATATTCTATTGACAATCCTCGGCATCTACTACATCTAACAATTTCTTTACTGCACTTTGGACAAGGAAATCTTACGTTTTTTGACGTTTCTTTGTTGCAACTTATACATTTCATAATTAATTATTTGGAATTTGGTTTATAAAAGTTGCGTTGCAAATTTTATAAATAATATATACTGATTTACTCGGTAAATACTCTTGTTCGAGTGTAAAAGTTGCTATAGGCTTGGAAGATATGAAATACATCTCAATAATACTTAAATAGTGTAGAGGTGTTTTTTGTTTATGCAAAATTATGATTTAATAGTGGAAAGAATTGCAAAATTAGCTAGTCTTGACAAAGAGGAAGTTGAACGACGAGTTGAGGCGAAAAAGGCGAAGTTGTCAGGACTGATTTCTAAAGAGGGAGCGGCTCAAATTATTGCTGCCGAATTGGGAATTAATTTTGAAGATCAAGATTTAAAAATTAATGAATTGATGGCAGGCATGAGAAAAGTTAATGTTGTTGGTAAAATTATTAATTTGTTCCCAGTTCGTGAATATTCAAAAAATGGACGAGAAGGGAAGGTTGCTAACTTTATTTTAGCAGATGAAACGGGAAATGTTCGTGTTGTTCTTTGGGATGTCAACCATATCGAAATGATTGAGAATGAAACAATTAAGAGGGATGACGTTGTCGAAATTAAAAATGGTTCAACGAGAGAGGGAGAGATTCATTTGTCTGGATTTAGTGAATTGAAGAAAAGTAATGATGTAATGAAAAATGTTCAAACTGAAGCGATGGTTAGTGAAAAAAATTTAGATGAGGCCAAACAGGGTCAGAATGTCAAGATTAGAGGAGTTGTTGTTCAGGTTTTTCAGCCGAGATTTTATTCAGTTTGTCCTAATTGTAATAAGAAAGTAGTTGCGAGTGACGGGATTTTTAATTGTGCGGAACATGGTACGGTAGCTCCGAAAGAGAGGGCAATTCTAAATTTTGTTTTAGATGATGGCACGGAAACAATGAGAGTTGTTATGTTTAGTGATCAGATTGGCGCTCTGATTCCAGAAGAGGATTTAAAGAACGAAGAGAAGGCTTCGGCTTTTAGAGATGATTTTATTGGGACGGAAATTTATTTGTCGGGGAACGTGAAGAGGAATCAGTTGTTTAATAATTTAGAAATTGTGGCTTCTGGGGCTGAAAAGGTTGATGTGGATAAATTGATTTCTGAGCTAGATAAAAAAGAATAAAAATAGTGTCCTATATAATATAGGATGTTATTTAGAACTCATGTTGCTTTTTCGCTGGCGGTTTATTTTTTGCTGAGTTATTTTTTGGTTATGCCATTTTGGGTTTTGTTTTTTATTTTGTTTGCTACGGCGTTTGTTGATATAGATATTAAAAATAGCAAAATTGGGAATCATTGGTATTTGCGACCTTTGCAATGGATGACTAAGCATCGTGGAGTTTTGCATAGTTTGGTTTTTGGATTAATTTTGAGTTTGCTTGTTGGAGCTGTGACACTTTGGGGAGGGTTTGGATTTTTTGTTGGATATATTTCACATTTGTTTTTGGATTGTTTGACTGTTTCGGGCGTGAGATTATTTTGGCCCTTTAAATTTAAGATTAAGGGATTTATTAGAAGCGGAGGAATTGCCGAAGAAATTATTTTTGTTTTGTTGCTATTTGGAAATTTGGCGAGGGGTTTTTGGATGGTTTTTAATTATCTGTTTTTAATGATATAAATCCTTATAAAGAGAAGGAGGGTTTTGTTAATATGGTTAGTAAAACTGATGAAGAAAAGATTAAATCCTCAAAGGATGACTCTGCTGACCCCGATGCCGTTGAGGAATCTGATGAAGCTATCGAGACTGTAAAAAAATCTAGCAAAAAAGCTAAAGAGGAAAAAGGGGTCCAGTTGATTGATTTGCCTGGAGTTGGTCCTGGTGCGGTTGCAAAATTGGAAGCTGCTGGAATTTATGATTTAATGGGACTGGCTGTTTTAACGCCTGCCCAATTATCAGAAACTGCGGGAATGAGTGAGGCCGTTGCGCGGAAAGCAATTCAGGCATCTAGAAAGATGATGGACTTGGGTTTTAGTGATGGACTGGCACACGAAGAAAAAAGAAAAGAATTGTTTCATATTACTACTGGTTCTAAAAATGTTGATAATCTTTTGGGGGGAAGAGGGATTCAGACTAAGGCAATCACGGAGGCATTCGGCGCGTTCGGTTCTGGGAAAACACAGCTTGCGTTGTCTCTTGCTGTTGGCGTGCAATTGCCTATTGAGCAAGGGGGAGCTAATGGGAAGGCAGTTTATATTGACACAGAGGGAACTTTCCGTCCAGAGAGAGTTAGGCAGTTTGCTGAAGGGATTGGAGCTAATGCAGATAAAGTTTTGAAAAATGTTTTAGTCGCTCGGGCTTTTAACTCTGACCATCAGATGTTGCTGCTAGATAAGGTCGCAGAACTGATTAAAAATGGTGAACCGATTCGATTAATGGTTATTGATTCTTTGACTGCACATTTTAGGGCAGAGTATTCTGGACGAGGACAATTGGCAGATAGGCAGCAGAGATTGAATAGATATTTGCATAATTTAATGAAGATTGCGGAACAAAATAATTTGGCAGTTTACGTAACTAATCAGGTTATGTCTGATCCTGCGCAGATGTTTGGTGATCCGACAAAAGCTATTGGTGGGAATATTGTGGGACATGCTTGTACTTATCGTATGTATCTCCGAAGAGGAAAGAAGGATTCTAGGGTTTGCAAATTAATTGATAGTCCAGATTTGCCAGACAATGAGACGGTGTTTATGATCGAAAAAGATGGACTGAAAGATATTGAAATTTAATTTTACATAAGTTTTATAAAAGATAATGCTGTTTGTTTTCCATGAAGAAAAAAGATGGTGATAATACTACGAAGAATGAAGTTATTGCTGGATTGAAAGGTAAGCTGGCGGCCTTGGAAATGGAAATTAAAACTGATATATCTATTCCGGTTGTTGCAAGTTTTGGTTTTATTATTGCTCTTGTCTGGAGAGATGCAATTAAAGGAGCTATCGATGAATTTCTTTCGAGGTCGGGATTATTAGAACAAGCATATCTTTATAATTTTATTTCAGCAATTATTATTACAATTATTGTTATTATAATAATGATTATAGTTACGCGGCTTAGTCATGTTAAAAAAACAAAAACGCTGAAAAAAAGGATAGAGATTATTTCTAAAGAATTAAAAAAATAATTAAATATTGCATTTTAGTTTCATTTGTAAATAATTATTGTATAATTTGTTTGATAGGGATTGATAACTTATACTGTTAATGATGAACAATTTATTCAAGGCTATACAAGAGCATTAAAAACGGGAGAGAGTTTAAGATTTAGCGTTAGTGGAGAATCGCATAATTTAAAAATAGATTCTTTAACAGAAAGCACAATTACTATTAACATTACAAGTGAATTGCAGCAGGCAACTTTGAGTGTAGGAGACATGAGAAGGTTTGAACTTGACGGGAATAATTTTTATGATTTGAGTGTAGCATTAAATTCAATTAATGTGACAACAAATAAAGCAGAAATAACTATTTTGTCTATAAATGAGGAGATTACATCTGAGACAATTGCCGAAGAACAAGACAAAGAAGATAGTGCCAGTGAGTCTGGGGATGGAATTGAGAATGAGGAGCCTGCAAATTTCTTTAATAAGTGGATTCTTAGTTTAGTTATTATTTTAATTATTGTAGGTCTTGTAATTTATTTTAAACGAAGAAAGAAATAGTTTTATTAATCTGAGATATTTTATTTTTTTATGGAATCAAATAAGAAATTTCCGGAATTTAATTTTTATGAGGCGGCGTTAGTTAAGCGAACAGAATTATTTAAAGAATGTACTAATATTGTCGTCGGGAAAGGGAATATTAATGCGGATATTTTGTTTGTAGGGGAGGCGCCTGGAGCAAACGAGGATTTGCAAGGATTGGCGTTTGTTGGAGCTGCTGGGAAGAATTTAGATAAATTATTAGAGAATGTTGGGCTAAGTTTGAAGGATGTTTATATCGCAAATATTTTGAAATGTCGTCCGCCTGAGAATAGGGATCCATTGCCGGAGGAGATCAAGGCGCATACACCATGGTTACTAAAGCAGATTAAAGATATGAGTCCAAAGGTTGTTTGTTCTCTTGGTAATTATGCAACGAAATTTTTTTTGGCTCTTGGTGATGTAGATAAAATGGGAAACCAATTAGGAATTAGTCAGGTGCATGGAAAAGTTAGAGATGTTGAGATGGGGAATATTAAATTTAGATTAATTCCATTGTTTCATCCTGCTGCTATAATTTATAATAGGACGAAGTTAACACCGTTGTGGGAAGAGGATATGGAAATTGTTAAGAAAGAAATAAGGAAATAAATTTATCTTCGTTTGAATGGTGCGCTTCGTGGAGGAGCGTCGCGGATTTGAATAAATTTGTAATGTGCTGATTTTGTTTCGGAGTTGCATTTTTTACATTTGTCTTGCATAGTATAAGTTTTGCACTTTGAGCATTTTTTGAGTTCCACTATTTTTCCTCAGTTGCATAGAATTCACAATTGTTTTCTTTTGCTCTTTTCTCCAACTCTTGAATAATTTCTACTATTTCTTTTTTCCCTTGCTTGAAGTCTTTGACTGTTAGTTTAAGTTTGAAATTTCCGGCAGAAAGGTAAGTAATTGATAATTGGTCATTATCTAGCGAAAATATTTTTTTAATTCGCTGAACTCCGTCATCTTCTAGGCATTTAATTTTTATGTTTTGTTTTAGTTCTGTCTTCTTCTGTTTTTTTTCTATAACTTTTTTAATTGCATCTTGTTTGTCTTTTGGAATATATTTTGGAATTAGAGATTCGTCGTTTCTTGCAGAATTAGCAAATTCTATCAAATCTGTAAATTTTTCTAATATTTTTTCTTTTATCTCTTTTCTTTTATCTCCAAAGATTTGTTTAAATGCGATGTCAATTGCCTGAGATTGCTTGAATGATTGCATAACTTCTTTCTTTTCTTTCGAATTAACTCTTCTGAGAGATAGGTGGATTTGGTCGCCGTCAATTTTTAATATTTTGCAGACGATTTGCTTGTTTGGAACAACATATTGTCGCATCAATTTGATTCGGCCCGATGCAATTTCAGATGATACAAGTGTCCCTTCTTTGTTGTTTGGCAGTCTTACAGATGTAATTGTACTCGTTACTTTTTCTACTTTGCATAATACTAGATCGCCTTCTTCCATTTTAGATAAATTTTATAAAACTTCTTCGACACGTGCTCGTATTTTTGCCTTTCCACCTGCCGGCACAGCCAAAATAGCGTTGCATCCTAAACATCTAATTTTTGTTGATGCTTTGCCGAAAATAGTTTGGGTTGCTTTACATTTTGAGCATTTTACTCTGATGAATTTTCCTTCCATGAAAATAAGTATTGGTTTTGGTTTTTAAGGTTTGGGGTTCTTAAAATTAAGGTTTTTGCATAGTGGTTATTTCTGATGAGCTAAGCTTTTGGTTGGAGGTCTTAAAATAAAATTATTGTGATTAAACTTTTACAACTTCTATTTCTAGTTCCTTTTTCAGGGTTTCAATAAAAGAAGATTCTTTGCTTTTTTCCACCGTGCATCCTGCTGCGAAATGATGGCCACCAACTTCTGCAACCGACTCCGGATTTTTATTTTTGAAAATCATAATAGCTTTTTCAAGAGTTTCTTTTAGATTTCGTCCTTTGTGCCCAACAACTCGTGCCGAAATTTTTATTTTGTCTTCGTTGTATGCCATGCCAATAAGAATTGTCCCTTCTTTGTAAGCTGGAGAAGATGATAGCATTGAGCAGATTGTTCCGACGATTGCGTCTTTAATTTTATCTTTTGCATTTAAAATTATAAAACCATCACCTTTTATTTTATCCATTTTTTCTGCAATCTTTAATCCTGATACAAGTTCTTGTTTATATTTTGTATAAATATCTAATGCTCGTATTTTTGCCTTTTCATTTTCTAAGCAATAAGAAATTGCAATATCACTATATCCGAGTCGAGAACATGCGTTAATTAAAACAGAGATTTCTCTAACGTCTTCTTTGGTGTTGAAGAATTTTAAGATGTAGAGATTCCCCAAAATGTCTTTTGCTTCATTATGCTGAGCTCGGCGTATCATTACTGCAGTTATTAGTTTTGACATTTCGTCTTTATTCAGATCGAGTAAAGATTTGTTATATTGAATTCCAGTTTCTTGTAGAAGCTCTGTGGCACCTGGACCATTTCCTGTAACTCCTGGAATATAAAGAGAGGTGGACCATTCTAGTGCCCGTTTTAATGGCCTGGTTGCAGGATATATTACAAGTCCTTTTTTAATTTCAAGATCGTGTGCATCATTAATTATTTGCTGACTAATTTTTGAGAGGTTTGACTCGTGTCGGTCGCCAATCATTCCGATTATTGCGAGTGATGATAAATCTTGGTTATCTTGAGATATTGCCTTTGAGAATAAATAGCAAATTCCTGCACCGGTTGATTCGTTGTTTTCAGGGGAATTTGTTAAATGAGGGTTAATGATTTTTATTTTGTTGTTGAGTTCTGATTTATTAATTTCGTGATGGTCAAGAATAAAAATTGGCTCGGAGAGATTTTTAAAATGATTTAGACTTCCTGATGCGAGATCGGAGAATATAATTACTTCATTCGGTTGTCTTGAAAGTTCTTTCTTGATGATTGATTCTTCGAGATTTTTTACTATTCTAAGTGTGAATTTTTTATCAAGGCGTTTAAATGTTTTTACAAGAATCGCGGCGGAGGTAATTCCGTCGGTATCATAATGACTTATAATTCTTATGGGCTTATTTTTAGAAAATTCTAAAAATTCTTTTGCAAATGCCCCTACCTCTTTTAACATAGGGTGAGCAATTAATATTGGCTTAAAAAGATTTAGGTTGCGCGAGATTATTTTTTCTTTTTTCTGTCTCGGATTGAGATTCCAAAGTATCTTTTGATAATATTGAGTCTGGATTGCGCATGTTGTAATTTGTGCTTGGCACTTCTGTCTGTTATATTATTTTTTAAATGTTCTTTTAACGTTATCACTTTTTTATCTGCATTTTCCAAATCTTCATTTCTTTCAATCCCGAGTTCTTTCAAATAAGCCTTTAATTTTTTTCCAAATACCTTTGTTGTCGGAATTCCGTATTGATCTCTAAGGATTATTCCAATTTGAGAAGGTGCATATTTTTTTGAAAGTTCTAAAATTACTTTTTTTAATTCAGGCTCTTTCATTTTAACCCATGTAGGTTTTGTGTATGTTTTCATATTAATGTCTCGAATTTTTGGTTTTTAAGGTTAACTATAGTCTTTGT
>CAYNZD010000011.1:0-15083 GCA_964401675.1 Candidatus Woesearchaeota archaeon
GCATGTGCCTCATAATATGAGGCCCCCAAGTGCGACAACTTTTCGACAGACACAATTTTCTCTTGTTTAACTAGAAAATCCGAAAGATTCGCAATTTCAGCCAACATCTTAACCTGGGAAAAATCATGAGAATAATTTCTCTGCTGAACAAAAACAATCCTAGCAATATTTGGGTCTTCTTTCAGGTTATCAATTGTCCTCCCCATCACTTCTATCGAATCAATCAGCGAAGGTACAAAACTAGCACCAAGATAATTCACATACATCACATTCTCACCACTCTCACGAACAACTTCATAAGAATATAACGGCGTATCAGGTTTAAACATCATTTTTACTTTTTGCCTCCACAGTTGAATAAATAAAAACGATTATTAAAATATATCTATACTAAACAATTATAAACTTTACAAACCGATATATTAATATGACGGAACAAGAAGAAGATGGCGGACAGGTTCAATTTCTTTTGGCCGATTTCAATACAAAACTAAGAGACCTTGACGAACGAAACAGGCTAATTAGAGAGCGAGTTTTACTTTTAGGAAAAAATTTGATTTCGTCTAGACAAGATATTGAAGATGAACTAAAGGAAATTAAAAAAGATAATTATGAAATTAAAAAAGATTTAGAAAAAGTTAAGAAAATTTCAAATAGTCTGCTCACCGAATTTAACAAATTTGTAAAAAGAGAAGAAATAATTTTAGTCGAAAGAATGCTCAAAGATTTTCAGCCTCTTGAATTTATGCGAAAAAAAGATGTTGAAGAATTAATTGAGAACAAATTAAGTCCCAATGTCCCACGAGCAAAAATACAACGAGCACCAGTTAAGAAACAAATAAAAACTACAAAAGCTACAAAATAAGATGGGAACTTTAGACAGAATTATAGAAATGCAAAAACAAGGTACACCCGACACAGAAATTTCTACACAATTGCAAAATGAAGGACTTTCGCCAGCGGAAATTAATGATTCTTTCAATCAGGCCAAAATAAAAAATGCTGTATCTCCTCCAGAAGATTCGGCCTCGGGACAAGCTCCTCCTCAGGAAATGCAAGAGTCAATTATGCCCAAAGATACAGAACAAACAGCAGGACAACCCGTAGCCTCTACTCCACAAGAACCCGCCCAAGGCGCTCCGCCAATGACTCAAGAAATTCCCGCCCAGCCAAACATGGCACCTCAAACACCCCCTCCAGAAGTTTATCCCTCTCAGCCCCCAATTTCTGAATATCAACCACCCGCTCCTGCTCAAGATAATTACTATCAAGAAACTCCTCAAGCATATTCCCAGCAAGATTACTACGCGCCTCAAGCAGGAATGGACACCGACACAATATCCGAAATAGCCGAGCAAGTCACAATAGAAAAATTAAACGAATATAAAAATAAAATTGGCGACATCGCTTCTTTCAAAAATACAATTCAAAATAAGGTAGAAGATATCGATGACCGACTAAAAAGAATTGAGAGTACTATCGACAAACTGCAGCAAGCAATTGTCGGAAAAATTGGCGAGTTTGGCGAAAGCAATGCGATGATACACAAAGACCTCGACAACCTACACGGAACCGTTGCAAAATTAATGAACCCCTTAATCGATAATTATAATGAACTGAAAAAAATAAGTAAATAATTATTTTTTAGCTAAGACGTAAGAAACAATCCCGGCAATTATTAAAAGCAAAATCATTCCAAACCACCCTGTATTAAACCAACTTTGTACCACTCCCCAATCCACAATCCAATTAAAAACATAGGCCGAACTAGCCACAAAAAATACAACTATCAAACCTATCAACACCCACGCAAACCAATTGTTCTTTCCAAAAAATGCCCCTATATCTATTCCCGGAATAAATGCTAAAATAAGAATTAAAAAGAAAAGTCCAACAATTCCTACGCTAAACCACGCCGAGCTAAACTTCACAAATTCAACTAGGCTCGCTTCAACAACAAAAAAAGCTGCCAGAATAAATGAAACAAAAAGCATAACAGCATCACTTCCTCCAAGAATCTCTGTCTTTTTCAACAAGGCATAGACCACAATAAATACCAACAAAAATGCAAAAATAGGCACAAAATATCCAATCGCCGAAATTGATGCCTCTACCATATTATTCTTTAACCACCGAAGTTTTTTTATCAGAATTCGCCACGACTACAATAACTGCGACAATAATTCCCAATACTATTAAAGCCCAAAAATTATCAGTAAACCATCCGCCAAACCCAGCATAATTTGTCCATTCATCCCAAGCACTTAATGCCCAAATTACAGCTCCAATTCCAACAACATACCCTATCCACTTCATCTTTCCAATATCTTTATCTTTAGGAATAAAGAATCCAATCATAATAATCAACACCAAAAAAATACTCAATCCAATTCCAAACCTTGGAAAAATTACTGAAAAAAATTCTGATACAAAATCAAATTGTAAAGACAACAACCCAACAGAAACTGAAATAATAGCCAAAATTCCCTTGTTTTCATCTCCTAATATTTTGGTCTTTTCAAGAACGGCGTACACAACTGCGAAAATTAAAAGAAAAGGGATAACATAAGAAAAAACTCCCATATCATTCCAGATATTTAAAACATCAGTAATTGTTGTAACCATATCTCATCAAGAAAAAACATATTTATATATCTTTCCACTTAATCGCTATTTTCCTTTTTCTTCCCGCCCCAAATAGCAAACGCCATCGCTCCGAAAACTAAAGCAATCATAAGAACGTTCATCCAAATATCTCCACTCCCCGATAAAGAAAACCATTCCAGAAGAATCTCTCCAAGACCACTAATATATAAAACAACTGCCAAAGTAAATAATCCAGCTAAAATTCCAAAAGTAATTTTCATCCATTTCGGGACATTGCTCCCAGACAAATCTCCTGCAACAAATCCATATAAAATCATAAATACTAAGATAACAGCAATCCCAACAGCCATCCACGGCATTATTCCAACAATAATTTCTCTCGGCCCAGCAACTCCAATCAAAAGCAAACCAACAACCAAGGCAACCATCGCATCAATCTGTGCCTTACTTTCACCTAATATTTTAGACTTTTGCAAAATAGCAAACACCACGACGAAAATAAGCAAGAACGGCAAAAGCATTTCTGTAAAAAACGAGTTTGCGAATATATTAGCCATAAACAAATCAAATTAAAATCCTATTTAAATTTATCTAAAAATCGCCCTCTAAGCCAAATCTTCTTCTTCAATGGACACATCATCCTCTGTTTGAACCGGAATTGCGTTTCTATTAATTATAACAATATTTCCTATCGCTTTAATAAATTGATGTGGAACAACAATTCCCCTAGCACCACCAAGAGCCTGAATCATTCCAGATTCTCTCGCTACAACAATTCTCCATCCATCTATTTTATTGTCTACAAGATTAATCTCTTCAGCTACCCCAAATAGGTCGCCAGAATCCGTATATACCTTCATTCCAATAACTTCACTTAATCTTTTTATTTTTAACATAATTCAACTAAAAACTTTTCATTTAAATACATTTCTATGCTCCAAGCAATACTAGCATATCTCTAGATAACTTTATAAAAAATATCTGACCCCTTAAAGTATGAAAATGAAAGAAGACAGCAAGGAAATTTTAGTAGTTATTTTGGCTTCAATAGTTTTGGCAATAACTGTATCCTTCAAAAATAATAGCATTTTTTATAGCGCATTGGCAAGCTTTCTAGTTATTATCGGGATTAATATTCTTACAAAAAAAATAGTAGGCTACAATCTTGAGACAACAGTTAAAACAAAATTCTGGTCGTGGTATCAATTTGGCTTACGAAAAGATATGCATTTTAAAAAACCACTTCCAATGATATGGCTCCCCTTAGTTTTAGCTCTCTTTACAAAAGGATTTTTTCTATGGTTAGGAATTTTAGAATTTGACATTAAAGCTAAAACAGAAAGAGTTTCTAAAAGACATGGCTTATATAGATTTACAGAAGTTACCGATTGGCACATGGCATGGATTGCCACATGGGGATTGATTATAAATTTAATACTAGCAATAACAGGATATATTATTGGATTCGAACTTTTTACCAAGCTCAGTATTTATTTCATCGCATGGTCGACAATTCCAATTGCAGGACTTGACGGATCAAAAATACTTTATGGATGCAAGCCGATGTGGATTATAGATTTTACAATAGCAATGTTGTTATTATTTTTAGGCATAACTATTATTTAAAAAAAGAAGCTTCTTGAAAATTTATAAACCCTCTTGCCATAAATAAAAAATGAAAGAGCTTTCATTAGTTCCTCGAGAATATCAGCAAGCTATTTTTGAAACCTGCAAAGAAAAAGATTGTATTGTAGTCTTGCCAACAGGAACGGGAAAAACTTTAATTGCACTAATGACTGCAATTGACAGATTTAAAAAATTTCCATTAGAAAAAATATTAATTCTTGCACCAACGCGGCCCCTGATAGAACAGCATTTTGAATCTTTCAAAAAAAATCTTCCAGAAGGTTGGGCAGATATGCAACTCTTCACGGGAAAAACTCCAGCAGAAAAAAGAAAACAGATATGGAAAACTGCAGAGTTTATTTTTTCAACTCCTCAATGCATAGCAAATGATTTAGATAAAATGCTATACGAGCTAGACGAAGTCTCATTATTAATTGTGGACGAATGTCATAGATGTCTCAAGAATTATGCATATAATCGAGTATCACAAAAATACAAAATACAAGCAACGAGCCCGCGGGTACTCGCACTAACTGCTTCTCCTGGCGGAGATAAAAAAACAATCACACAAGTCTGCGAAAATCTCGGAATTAATGCCGTAGAGATAAGAACACAAGAAAGTCCCGACGTCAAACCATATATCCAAGAATTAGAATTTGAAAAAATTGAAGTTGATTTCCCAATTGAATTTATGGAAATAAAAATTTTATTAGAAGAAATTTACAACAAAAAGATAAGCGAGCTAAAACACAGAAAAGTTCTTTTTGGGCATTCATCAAAAACAATGTTGCTTAAAACACAGGCAAGATTAATGCAAGAGGTAAAAAGAAAAAAAGATATGAATAAGATGTTAGCAGTTTCTGCCTGCGCAACTGCACTAAAAATTTCCCATGCCATAACCCTTCTTGAAACACAGACAATTTCTTCATTCATAAATTATCTAAAAGATTTATTCAAACAATCTTCTGAAAAAAAATCTAAAGGTGTTCAAAAATTAACTCAAAATCCTTGTTTTGCGAAAGCATATACTTTGGCTACAACTCTGAACAAAGAACATCCTAAACTCGAAAAATTAAAAGGGATAGTAGAAAAACAATTTGAAAATAATCAGGAGTCAAGAATAATTATATTTGCTCAATTTCGTGAAACAGTCAGAACAATTTCTGAGGAATTAAATAAGCTTCCAAAAATTAAGGCAGATAATTTTGTAGGACAAGCAATTAAAAATCACGAAGAAGGAAAAACAACTGGGCTAAAACAAAAAGAACAAAAAGAAATGATAAAGAAATTCAGATCTGGAAAAATAAATATCTTAGTAGCCACATCAATCGCAGAAGAAGGATTAGATATCCCAGAAGTAAACGAAGTAATATTCTACGAACCAATTCCTTCTGCAATTAGAAAAATTCAGAGAAGCGGAAGAACTGCTCGACTATCAAAAGGCATACTAAAAATTTTGGTTACTAAAAAAACTCAGGACGAAGTTTTTTATTATGTTGCCGGACACAAAGAAAAACGAATGCATAAAGCAATAGACGAAATCAAAAAAAAATTCGAAACAAATAATAACCAAGAGAAACTCTTTATATAATGGGATTAAAAAAAATTACAGAAGAACACAAAATAATCTCCTTTGTAACTGTGTTAATAACAACAATTTTAGTAATAAGAATAATGACCGCCATCCGCGACCCAACTTACATAATACAGAACATCGAGCTTCATCACTTCTACTATGGAATTATAATTATAATTATATCTAACATACTTATGTTATATAGAAGAAGTAATTTCCAAACAAACCTTTTATTGTCAGGAATAGCCATTGGATTAATAATAGATGAATTAATCTTCGTTATGGGAAAACTGCCAAATGAAAAATACTTTTCAACCTGGCCATCTGTAATAATATTAATAGTCATCATCCTTCTAATAACCGAATTTATTTTCTATAAAACAAAAAGAGAAAGATACCAAACATGAAAAAAATAGAAAACATTTTTTCAAAAAGAAAAATTCAGAAAAAGATCACTTGTCCTAATCCAAAAATTCCAATCATAGTAGATACTCGAGAAAAACAATCTTTAATTTCAGCAAACCTTCTAAATAAAAAAGCAAACATAAAATATGAAAAACTTGATATTGGAGATTATTTAATTGAAGACACTATCGTAGAGCGGAAAACTTTCCAGGACTTTGTAAACTCAATGACGAATAGGCGCCTTCTTTCTCAGCTTCAAGAAATAAAAAAATACTCAAAACATTTTTTAATTCTTGAAGGATTTTATTATAATTATAAAGATTTCAATGTTCATGAAAATGCCATTAAGGGAATGCTTCTCTCAATTGTAACAGATTTTAAAATTCCTATAATATATACAGAAGACGGTGAGGATACTGCAAGCTTTCTAATTCTCCTAGCCAAACGATATGAAAAACCAAAAATAGAAAACTCAATTCGTCAAACAAAAACTTTCAAAACACTAGAAGAGCAAAAACAATTTATCCTCGAAGGGTTCCCAGGCGTCGGTCCAATCGCCGTAAAAAATCTTTTAGAAAAATTCGAAACGCTCAGCAATGTTTTTAATGCAACCGAGGATGAACTAAAAGAAACAAAGATATTTAGTGAGGACAAAATGAAGAAATTTCTCTCTCTCTTAAAAGATTAATGTGTATACTTTTTAATAAAACTTTCTAACTTAAATTCATAATCGTGTCTTAATGATGGGCTATCTGTAACAATTGCCTTAACTTGAGATGCGATTCCCATGATTACATCCTTGCGAATATCCTTATCTCCTCCAGAAATGTAAATTACATTGGGGATATCCTTTGGCAATCCCTCAATCAAGTCATCAATAATTTTGTCCGCTATCTCTTTTCCCATTAAAAATATACAAGCAATTATCTCTTTATAAAAAATTCTCTATTCCAAAATATATCTTTCATGCCATTAATCATATAAACCTTCATAATCTTTATATTTTATATTTTATTCATTCTTCAGAAATTCTTCAATAATCTTCGCCGCAACTTTAATAGTCCGATAATCATATTTCTCATCTTTTTCTGGAACAACTTCGACAACATCCAAAGCCCTTAAGCCTTTGATATAAAAAATTCTTTTGAGTAGATAGAACAGCTCCCTAGAAGATAAGCCATTTGGCTCAGGATAATTAACTGCTGGGGCAAATGCAGGGTCAAGTACATCAATATCAACCGAAACATAAACTTCTTTCTCATTCGCCCTCTCGGTAATATAATCCGCGACTGCTTCTATATCATAAATTTCTTCAAACACCTTTATATCTTTCTCTATTAAAAATTTCTTTTCAACATCCTCAACCTTCCGAGCTCCAACCAAAATAATATTTTTTGGGTCAACCAATTTCTTTTCAATAATCGCCCTCAAAAATTCTTCATGTGTCGGCTCTTCCATTGGAGGCATGCAATCCGCATGCGCATCAAATATAATTAAGAAAGTGTTTTTATTAACCTCGCTAAACGCTTTAAAAATTGGATAAGTTATTGAATGGTCTCCTCCCACAAAAACAACTTTATTTTCTTTTTCAAAAATTTCTTTTACTCTAGAATAAATTATATTTTCAGAACTTTCGACATTTGAATTATCAACCTTAATAGTTTCAAAATCAGTTCCAATCTCTTCTAAAACTTTTTCCCCCATTTTTTCTGGTCCAATTTTACTTAGACCATTAATTCTCGGAACATTTACAATTTTCATAAAATTAAATAATTAAGGGGAATTTAAAATTAACTATTATGGCCCCAAACTAAAACTCGCATACTCAGAAATATTTGCTATTTTTTTAATATCTTCTAACTTAACTTCCTTAATTTTTTCTTTATATTTATAGTAATCTCCCGCATCTCCAGAAATCTCTTCAAGTATTAAATTAACAGCTGTCTCACTTGACCCTTCCGCTTCAACATCTCGATTACCTAGAATTTGTATTTTTGCTTCTTCTAATTCAGATTCACTAACATTTTCCATTTTTTTAAATTCCTCTAGACAAATTTTAGAAACTTCATTTAATTTTGTAGCATCCGTTCCAGCCCAAATAATCATATATCCGTAATTTTTACCTAAATCTAAATCCGTTTTAACCGAATAAACCAAGCCTCTTTTTTCTCGGACTTCTCTGAATAATTTTGAAGACATTCCTTGCCCTAGTATTAGGGAAAACAATTCTGAAGCATATCTATCTTTTTCGCTAAGTTTTGAAAAATGAAAACCTATTGCAAGATTCGTCTGTTCAATTCCTTCTCTTTTTTCAGAATTTTTAACATTTTTTTCTACAATTCTAGGGATTTCAACTTTTTCCTTCTCTTTCTTTAATGTCTCTGAAAACTTTTCTGCCATCTTTACAATTTCTTCAAAATCATTATTTCCAACAACGCAAAGAACAGAATTACTTGGAATATAAATTTCTCTATGTTTATCAAATAATTGCTCCCTTGTCATTCCTTTAACATTTTCTTGTGTTCCTGCAATAAAATCTCCAAACGGACTTTCATATAAATTTTTTTTAATAGTTTCCATAACACGTAGATGAGGATTATCTTTATACATTTTAATTTCTTCACAAATCACATTAGATTCTTTTTCTACTTCCTCTTTTGGAAAACTTGCATTGAAAAAAATATCAAAAATTACATCCATAGCAATCTCAATATGATTTGAAGGCAATTTCACATAATATGCTGTAATCTCTTCATGAGTAAATGCATTTAAGTCTCCTCCAACTCTTTCAACCTCTTCGGCAATTTGTTTTACATTACGCTTAGCTGTTCCCTTAAAGCATAAATGTTCCATAAAATGAGCAATACCTTTTTCCTTAGATGATTCATAAGCCGATCCATATTTCGAAGCCAACATTACTGTAGTTACTGGAACATCACGCTTTTCAAATAAAATTGTCAGGCCATTCTTTAAAACCTTTTTTTTGAATTCCATAATATTCAAAAACATTTCTCGCTTAAATAACTTTCTGCTTCAAAAAAGATAATTACGGATTCTTTTTAATTGGCTACCTTAAAAAACGTAACAAAAACCGTAGCAACTAAAATAGTCAACTTAATAACAATGTTCAAAGACGGACCACTTGAATCTTTGTTCGGATCTCCAACAGTATCACCAACAACACATGCATGGTGAGTAGGCGAACCCTTTCCTCCATAATGTCCTTTTTCAACATATTTCTTAGCATTATCCCAAGCTCCTCCAGAATTAGATTGCTTTATCCCTAAAAGAACACCAACAACAAGTGTTCCAGCCAAAGATGCGCCAAGAGCCTCTGCCCCAAGAAGTAATCCAACAACAATAGGTGTTCCGATAACAATCAATGCGGGCATAACAACTTCCTTCAAAGCAGACTCAGTCGCAATCGTAATACAAGCTTCATAATCTGGCTCAGCTTTACCTTCCATTATTCCTTTAATTGATTTAAACTGTCTCCTAACTTCATTCGCAATTTTAACGGCAGCATTATTAACAGCAAGCAAAACATAAGACGAAAATACAAACGGAACAAGTCCACCAATAAACAATCCAATTAAAGAAGTAGGAGTTAATAAATTAATTGACGTTAATCCTGCCTCTTCGGCAAATAGTCTCAATAAAGCAGCGGCAGCAAGCGCTGCGCTTCCAATAGCAAAACCTTTACCAACCGCAGCAGTTGTATTTCCAGCAGCATCCAATTTATCAGTCCTTGCACGAATGTTCTTAGGTAATCCCGCCATCTCCGCAATACCCCCCGCATTATCCACAATTGGACCATAAACATCAATAGCCATCACAATTGCCGCCAAAGCAAGCATCCCAACACCAGCAATCGCAATTCCATACAAGCCCGCAATCCAGTAGGAACTATAGATAGCAGCAACCAAAACCAAAATTACTCCCATTGTTGACCTTTTCCCAACGCTTAATCCATGAATTATATTCGTAGCTGCTCCAATTCTTGAACTCTCCACAATTCCAAGAACATGCTTATATTCATAACTAGTATAATATTCCGTAATCTTCCCTATTCCGAGCCCAGCAAGAATCCCAATGAAAACACTAAGAAAAACATTATAATTCGAAAAAAAGAAACCATTCATGAGGAAAACAATAGTAAGCGTCACCACACTAGTCATTAATAGAGCGTTAGTCAAAGCCTTAGAGGGACTATCAGATTTTGTCTTACAGAAAAATACTCCAACTATCGAACCAATTAACCCAGCACTCACAACAAAAAGAGGATAAAAGAAAGTGACCGAAAGATCCCCGATAGCTCCTGATTTTATAATAGCAGCAGGTATTAGCCCAATTGCCATCGCAGCGACCAAATTAACAATTAAAGAATCAAACAAATCCGCACCCATCCCCGCAGTATCTCCAACATTATCCCCTACATTGTCCGCAATAACTGCAGGATTTCTTGGATCATCCTCAGGAATTCCCGCCTCAAGTTTTCCAACCAAATCCGCACCTACATCAGCCGCCTTTGTATAAATTCCGCCACCAACTCTAGCAAAAAGCGCAATCGAAGCTACACCAAAAGAATATCCTAAAAGCGCATTAATATCATTATCAAAAATAAGCGTAATTGCCAAAAGTCCACCAACTCCCAAAACAACAAGAGCGATCCCAACAACGGCTCCGGCCGAGAAACTAACTCCAAGTGCATGATTAAGACTTTTCTTCGCAGCAGTTGTTGTCCTAGAATTTGCACGAACAGCCCGATTCATACCAAAAATACTAGCTGCGCCAGAACTTATACTTCCAACAACAAATGAAATCGCACTAATTCGCCCCAATAAAAACAGCAAAAGCAGAGCAACAATCGCAACAAAAACAGTAATGTAAATAAATTCAATTTTCAAAAACTGCTCAGACCCCTTCTGAATTAGCCTCGATATTTTCTTAACCTTATCATTCCCGGAAGGTTCACTCATGAAGCGTTTATTAAAAAAATACATAAAGAAAATCCCGACGGCAAGCACAAGATAAATAAATAATAATTTTACTTCTTCCATTAAAACCCAAAATAACTTTTGTTTTTAAAGCTTTCTCAAAAAATCTACATTCAAACAACTAATTATTTCTTCCCTAAAACAAAAATCCTTTCTCCGTTTATTAAAAAATCTTTCTCTATAATAAAATTATTTTTCAAAAATTCAACAAGCCATTTTCTTTGAGCCACAAGCTTTCTCCCGCTTAAGCTTTCGACTGGAAAACTTAAAACAATTTTCTCACATTCTTTCGAAATCTCTAAAACAAACTTCTCTGAAAACCCCCTTTCCAAATTCTCAAGCACATCAACAATCTGAAATAAAAACACAATTCTTTCTTTTTTTTGCTTTTTTAAAATCTTTAAAATCTTCTCAACATCAAACAAGTCCCCACTAATAACTTTTGCCGAAAACCCTTCATTGTCAAAATATTTATTTGTATATTCAACCAATTGTCCCGCAGCCTCAACCCCAACATAATCAACATTCCCGACTACCTCTCTCAGATATTTATAAGAAAGTCCATTCACCCCACACCCCAAATCAATTACCGAATCAACACTTTCTATTTCAGAAAATATTTTCCTATAAAATTTTCTATAATCTCTTTTCTTCGATGACCTATGGTTAGTCAACATTTCGTCTGGTGACAATTTCCCTTTCAATATTTTATTAGTCAAAAAAACTCCGAAATATTTTCTCAACAATGCTCGAGACTCCTTAATCTCTCCACCTGTAAATTTTGCAACTCTTTCAATAATAGAATTAGGCAAACCAGAAAACTCTCGTTTCTTTTTAATATCAATTAAAATTTTATCCATTTAATATCATCACATTTTCCTCCCCTATGTTTTCAATCGCAATTTTATATTTAGTTTCTGCTGAATGCTGTCTCTCTATTGCTTTAATCGCATCATTCCTAGACAAATGTGAACCGTTTTTATTTTCTCGTTGTAATAAAAAGTGTAGCTGTTTATCTTTAGAAATCCAAAGCAAATATAATTTATCAACAAGATGTAAATTATTTCTTTCTATAATCGTCGCAGAAGATAAAACGCTATCAAAATTATTTTTAATAGCCCATGCTTCATAAAACTTAACTGACATTAGATTTATTGTTTTGCTATAAGCCTCATAATTTACTGCCCCATATGTTTCATTATTAATATAGGATAACAATGAGCTTCTAGAAAAATTATCAAAATTATCATATAAGGCAGGAAGAACTTTTTTTAATGTACTCTTAGATTTTAATGATAATTTTTTTATCAGCTCTAAAAAAAAGCTATCGTCTGTCACAATATCTTCTATGCTATTTAATTCTCCTGACCTTAAAACAAATTCAACTTTATCCGTGTCTAACACTGGGTATCCTTGATTTCTAAATATATTTTCTATCCTTGATTTCCCAGAAGCAATTCCACCCGTTAGCCCAATTCTCATTTAACCCCAACTCCCTTCATAAAATGCCTATACTCTCCCTCACTCTCAATTTCAAAATCAATTTCAATTCTTTTATCATATTCCGGCATATTCAAAACCACAGTCTCTGCCTCGCCCCCTTCAAAATCCAATCGAAACTTATATTTTTCCGATAATTTTTTCAGCTCATTAAAATTCTCTCGACTAATAATTTTTCCAAGCCACTCTTTTTCAATTCCATCACAACTAATCTTAATCATAGCAACATCAAAGCCCTCTCTCAATAATTCCCCCCAAAGTCTTTCTGGGTCATAATCCCAGAGAGGAGCCACAAATTTTAAACCAAATTCATCGCAAATTTTCTTAATTCTTTTCCCTTGATACGACGAAGCAATTCCTCCCACGGCAATTCCTCCCACGTCTTTTTTAATCTTCAAAATTAATCTTCTTAAATCTTCTACTTCCTTTTCTTCAATTCCCTCACTCTTAATAGAAATCATTTCAATTCCCAATCTTTTAACCTGAGTATCTAGCAATTTCTCATCTTGTTTATGGAACATAAAGCTATCCGGATTCTTTGTGTGAACATTCAATAAATATTTCACATCATAGCCTTCCTGTAAAACCTTATGCAAAGCTAAGCATGAATCCTTACCCCCCGAAAACAAAACTGCCAATTTCATAAAACTTGAAAGAAAAGCCAATTTAATAATCTTACTTTTTTGTTTTCTGTACCTTGCGCTTCTTTTCCCACTTATTTGTTGGGCCTCTTAAAAATAAATAAATAAACCAAACTATAATCAAAAGCCCAAATATTCCCACTCCTAATGCAATATAGAAGTCACGAGTATATTCCCCGCTATTTTTAGAAAGTTGTGAAGCATCTCCCTCTGTTGCAATGATCTCTTCATCTACTAAATCACTACTAGAAAAATTTTCATTATCTAATTCTGCATTGTCCTCAGAAACATTCTCTCCAACAATATCTCCCCATTCATTTTCGGCACATACTGCACCAATTAACATCGCAAAAATTAGAAACATTACACCTACTCTTTTTGTGTAAAATGGAACATAATAGTTAGCCATAACTTTCTTAAACTAATCTGCTTTAATAATCTTATGGCATCAACAAATCAGTCTCCATTCTATCAAAAAGCGGAACAAGAATTCCACGAAGCAATAACTGACGAAGAACGAATTACCTGCCTAGAGATAATGATGAAAGAATGTCCAAAACATAAGTCCTCTGAGAATATGCGAAAAAATTTAACTAATCGTTATAAAAAATTAAAAGAAAATATTTCGAAACAAAAAAAATCCGGCAAAGGCAAACAGATTGGAATTAAAAAGGCTGACATGCAATGCGTCCTCGCAGGAGTTCCCAATACTGGCAAATCGGTAATATTCAAAACACTAACTAAATTAAATCCAAAAATATCTGTCCATCCCTTTACAACTTATCAGCCACAACTTGGAACATTTTATTTTGAAGACACCCCAATTCAAATTATAGACACTCCCGCGTTTCCAAATCATGATAAATCTCTAATTAATTCAACCGACACTCTTTTGCTAATCATAGATGAATTAGAGCAAATCACAAAATCAGAGAAATATATTTATAGAACTCCTGCAAAAATAATTTTAATATATAATAAAGAGGACTTACTAACGGAACATGAAAAGAGAAAAATTGAGGCAACATTAAAATCAAAATATAAAAATTTCAATTATATTTTCTTTTCAAACCATCCAACAAAAACTAAATTAAATGAGCTGACAGAAAAAATATTTAAAACTTTTCCTATAATTAGAATTTATACCAAGGAGCCAAAAAAAGTTGCAGGAAAAGAGCCAATGATTTTAAAAAAAGATTCTACTTTCAAAGATGCGACAGAAAAAATTTTAAAAGGCATGTCTAACAAAATCAAAAGAGCAAGAATCTGGGGACCCTCTTCAAAATTTGGCGGACAAATAATTGGACTTGAACATATTTTAAAAGACAAGGATATTATTGAGTTTCAAACAAAATGATGAAAAAAATATTGTTCATCTTATCTATTACAGGAATTCTTTTTTTGATTTTCCTGTCTCAAACAACAGCCCAAATGCAGACTGGAGCAATAAAATCAATTCAAAATTCAAATAATAAAATTACAATCTATCTTGAAAATAATTCTATAGAATTAATTATTTTTGACGAATCTTTTCTAAACTTGAAAAAAGGTGACACCATTAAATTTCAAGGAAGACAGGATTCATACAAAGGAAAAGAGCAAATTATAGTTGGTAAAATCTTTCTCCTGCATCATAACAATTCTTAATAATAAAAATAAATTCCAAACAGGATGATAGAACTAGTTATTCCACTTATTATAGGCATCCTTGCCGGAACTTTCACTGGCCTC
>CAYNZD010000012.1:0-12287 GCA_964401675.1 Candidatus Woesearchaeota archaeon
ACGCTCGCACCGGGATTTGAACCCGGGTCGCTGCCGTGAAAGGGCAGTATCCTTGGCCACTAGACTATGCGAGCATAATCTTGAATACTGATTTTCATTTTTAAAGGTTGTTATTTGAGTTAATCTGGTTTTGATTGTTTACAAAATACTTATATAGTTTGTCGACGCTTAATTAAGATGAGAGGCGTTGTTTATCGGATTAAATCATCGGATTTTTCGGTATATGAAATTCGGGGAAAGTCTTGTGAGAAATGCAAGAATAAGTTTCCTGAAGCTGTTGCTGTTGTTAAACTTTTTGACAATCACGGGAATTTGAAAATGATTATTGACAAGAAGGAGCCAAAGTTTTTGAAGGGTGGGTTTTCACAGGGGAAGGTTGTTGGGGCTAGGATTGATGTTTTGCCTGATGGGAGAAAATTAAACAAAGCTTATTCTTTGTTTGCGCCTAAACTGAATATTCATGATGAAAAATCGAATTCGCACTGGGATGTTATTTTTAAAAATCCTAATGGAGAATTTGCCTATGTTTATAGTGTGGAAAAAATGAAATTATCGACTAAAAATAAGTATAAGAAAGTTTATGAATTTTCGAAATGTTTGCCTAGACTGGAAAGAAACTTAATTAAAGCTCTTGGTAATGATGTTTTGGCTTTGCCGATGTTAATTTTGTTGAAGACAAAAATGAGAGTGGGTAATGAGATTTATTATTTAAAAAATCACCATAAAGGTTTGACTACGCTAAAAAAGAAAAATATTAAAATTAGTGGGACCAATGTTAGCTTTGATTATATTGCTAAAGATGGTGTGCCGCAAAAAATTAGTGAGAAATTTTCTGAGAAAATAATTAAAAAATTAAAAGAGGTTTTGAGTTCGAAGAAATTGAACGATTTTGTTTTTGTTGATTCGCGTGGACATCCGTTTAAAGATGTTGCATTTGAAAAAGCATTTGAAAGATATTGCGGTAAAAAATTTTATCCGCATATTGTTCGGTCTTATTATGCTACTAGTGAGGCAGAGAAATTTTTGAAGGAGAAGAAGGTGAGGTCGAAAGATGAGGTGGAAAAATTTTATTTGAAGATTGCAGAGAAGTTGGGACATAAAAAATTTTCTAAGAAATCTGGATGGGAAAATTCTTATCAGGTTACATTACATCATTATATCCGGCCAGAGTTGGTTGAAAAAATTGGGAAAATGGTGCAATGAAATTAAAAGAATTATCAAGAGACCTCATCGCTCTCGGAGGAGTTCCATTTGTAGCTTTAGTCTTAGCACGAATTACTATTCTGCAAGATTGGGTTTATTTTTCAAAGATTTTAATTGCTGTAATATTATTTATATTGGTTGTTGTTTTCGCAAAATTTAATTTGCATTCTGGACTTGCCATAATTGTTTTGATTTTTCTGTCAATTCATTATAATCATCTTCCATTTAGTATTTTTGCTTCAGTAGTTTGTCTGTTAATGCTGGCATCTCTTATATATTTGAAAATAGACAGGTGGAAAGTGTTTTGGGGTGTTATCTTTGGAGCTGTGGCTTCGCTGATAAGCTGGATTTTAGTTAACCTCTATGTTTAAAAAATTCTATTTGTCGAAATCGCTTCATGACCTTTTCATAACTTCCCTTCTCTACTAAAATTTTTGCTTTATCTTCGCTGAGAAGCCGAAAGTCATATTTTTCAGGATTGCCTTCTATTTTATCTTTGCCTGGGTATTTTCTCCATCTTGTTGCTGACTTTTCTCTGTATTGTAGCACCATGAATTTTTATGATATTAAACTATAAAAATATTTGCCAATACAAATTGGTGTTAACTGATGTACCCAAATCTTTATAAAGAATTTTTAGTTTTTTTCATAATGGAAGAAGAAACAGTAAAACCTATGGAATCTGAAGAAGCTGCTCCTGAAGCGGACTCTGAAGAAACTGCTGTAGAAGAATCTACTGAAGCTCCAGTTGAAGAAGCTGAAGAAGCTCCAGTTGAAGAAGCTGAAGAAGCTCCAGTTGAAGAAGCTGAGACTGAAGAAGAAGACAAAGAAGAAGACAAAGCTGAAGAAGAGGAAGAAGAAGCTGTTCCGGCAGTTGAAACTGAAACTTCTGAAGAAGCGGCTTAGATATCTTTACTACAGAAATTTTTTATTTTTAAAAGCCGCCGGGAGAGAAATCCCCGGCTCAATTTTTTTTGAAAAGATTTAAGTAGTGTATTTCTCTAAATGTATTATGGTAAAGATATGGAGTTATCCCCATCACTATTAAGAAAGATTTCTCTAGTTGTGACTCCGATAATAAGCTTTTTATACCAAATTCTTCTAAATTAAATATGACGGTTGTAGTTCAATGGTAGAACGTTCGGTTGTGGTCCGAGAGACGCGAGTTCGATTCTCGCCTTCCGTCTTTTCGGCAGAAAAGGCGGAGTCATCGGAGAAGACTTGTCTTCGGAGAGTAAATTAAAATGAAAACAGCTAAAGGTTTTAGAGATTTCGTTGGCGAGGATGCGTTGAAGCGAATGAAGATGAAGAAGATTATTCAGGAGCAGTTTGAGCTTTATGGGTTTGAACCTGTAGAAACTCCAACAATTGAGTTTGAGGAATTTGTGAAAGGAGATAATCCTAAAGATGAAGCTGTTAGGGATATTTTTAAGTTGGAAGACAGGGGAAAACGGAAGCTCGGATTGAGATATGAGTTTACTTTTCAGTTGAAGAGAATTGCGAAGAATCAGAAGTTGCCGTATAAGAGATTTCAGATTGGGAGTGTTTTTCGGGATGAGCCGATAAGAAGTGGGAGATTGAGAGAGTTTGTTCAGTGTGATGCGGATATTATTGGGAGTTCGATGAAGGATGAGGTCGAATGTTTAAAGTTGGGGAAGAATATTTTTGAAAAGTTGGAATTGCCTGTGAAAATTTATGTGAATAATAGAAAGTTGATTAATGAGATTTTGGTTTCGGAGAATGTCAAGGAAAAAGATAGGGAGCAGGTGATTAGAGAGTTGGACAAGTTGGACAAGTTGTCGAAGAAGGATGTGGCAGATAATTTAAAGAAGCTTAGAGCGGAGAAGTTGGTGAAGATTTTTACGGGAGAGGAGAGGAGTTTTGAGAAATATAATTTTTATAAGGAGATTAAAGAGTTGAAAAAAATGTGTAAGATTTATGGGTTCAAGGTTGAGTTTAGGCCATTTTTAGCTCGGGGACTTTCGTATTATAATGGGAGTGTTTTTGAAATTTGGTCTGATAAATTAGATGTTTCTCTTGGCGGTGGAGGAAGTTATCTTGTGAATGAAGTTCAATCTACTGGAATTTCTTTTGGATTGGAGCCGATATTTTTATTGTCAAAAATTGAAGGGGACAACACAAAGATTCAGATTATTTCTATTGGCGAAGATAGAACTGCGATTGAGTTGGCGGAAAAGTTGAGAAGTGAAGGTATCTCGGTGAATGTTCTTTTGGATAAGTCAATCGGGAAAGCGATGGATTATGCGAATTCTAAAGGAATTCAGAAAGTTATTTTTGTTGGGAAAGATGAAGTCTCGGAAAAGAAATTTAAGATTAAGGATATGAAAAGTGGGGATGAAAAGTTTTTGAGTGAGAGTGAGATTTTTAAGTTGTTTTAATGGGTTCTAATTCTTCGTTCTCCGAAAGTCCCAATTCCTCTTCTAGCTCTCTGGCTTCGTCATCATGAATCTTTAGGGTTATATGAATATCTTGAAAATGGACTGGTTGTCTTAGGAAAATTTCTCCGTTATTTGAAAGATGCAGTATGGGTACAAATGACGCGAGTTTCTCTTCTTTGGATTCTGCGAAATGTGAAAACTTTACATGATCTTTTCCATCCCCTATGTATTTTTTAACAATGCCAAAAACATTTTTGACTCTAATCCTTAATGGAACAAAATTATCTTTTGGCATAACTGTTAGTGCAGATTTCTCGGCTTGTCGTCCTTTGATTTCTTTTTTGATACGACGATTTTCAGTATTGACAGCTTTATTTAGTGCGCTCATTAATTCTTTAAGGGTCACTTTTTTATGTCGTGCCATTGGAGTTCGTGGAACAAGAATTGGGAGGTCGTCTTCATCTATTGTAATTCTTTCGATTTCATATTTTTTTTCGTCTTTTCTATCGTAAAGAGCATCGTTGAGGTCTTGAATATAGGAGTTGATTAGAATTTCGGATTTGAGTCGCAAGAGAAGTGAGCAGGCTAAGAGAATTTTTGATGAGATGAAGAAATTGGCTTCTTCGAGTTGCTGGATTGTTTCGACGTATTTGTCTGCGAGAATTCCGAGATCGATGTCCCAAGGGTCTAATTGCTCTGTTTTGATTAGGTCATAGAGTATGGTTTGCCAACCCAACTCTTCGCTCGAAATTAAATTGAAGAACTGATCCTGATTAATTCTATCACCCTTTTCCATTTTGGAGAAAGATGTCGTGAGTTAATAAAGATTTTCTATGCGCTGGTGTCACTGACCAATTACAACACACCGAAAGATTTAAATAGTATTATTGATTAGTTATAATATCACCTCTTTTTCCCCAGGAGAGAGCGGTAAGGCAACTTTTTGATCGCTTTACTGCATCTCCTAGGGTATATTCTCTTATCTGATAATTTAAATCATGTAAGTCCCAAGATAAACTATTGAAGTTTAGGGCAGTGAAGAATTAATTTTTAAATTGATTTGTCTTATTATTTTCTCATTGGTATTATCTCTAAGTATCTAAATATTTAAAAAGTTCTTTTTGTTTTGATTTTTATGGAAAGTACGCTTTCAGAATCTCTAAAACCTGTTTATCCTGGAAAGCCAGGGGCACCCTTCACATTTGATTATGGAAACAAATTTCAAGGAATTTTTCAAGAACCTTATTTTGCAAGAGGGAAGGGAGCTGGAATGCCTTTAATCCAATTGAAAGGGTTTGACCGGAAAACTCCTGACCTTTCTTGGTTAGCTGTGGAAGATGAAAAGCTTCATGATTCAGTCCTTCCTTTTTTAAGACGTTGCAAAGAAGGAACAAATGTCAAACCCACTGAATTATACATGAGCGAATATTTCAAACAGAAAGGATATATTGCAGGAGGTTTTCCATTTGTGAAATTAACCCCTCATGGAGAAACATTCACAGGACAAACAGATTATACTCCTTTAAAAAGAGTAAAAAGAAGGGGCATGAAGGTAGGATTAACAAAAGATGGACTAAACCTTACTGGATTAGGAAAAAAATCAATTGAAGATAAATTAATTCTTAGAGCATGGAAAATTTCTGACATAATTATGGAAAATACTAAAAAATTGGTTGGATTATCCTAAAAAAATTAAGGATTATTATTTTCTTACTAAATTATTCTCAGAATTTTGATGATTATATTTTTCTAAGATTTCATTCTTGACAAAATTAAATGATTCTTCTACATCTACCCCTAATTGATTAGCGAGACGACATGTCCCAAAAAATAAATCACCAATTCCATCAATAAAAATTTCTTTATTTTCTTCAACAAATTTTTTACGCTCTTCTTCGGATTTATACCTTAAATGTTGAGACATCTCAATTAATTCTTCGTGCAAATGGTCAAATTTATCTATATTAGGTGTATCTTTCCAATTATTACGTTCAGCAAAATCTTTTGCTATTTTTTGAGCTTCTTTGATTGTAAGCTCTTTATTTTCCATAAAACAATAGAATCGTTTAAGTATATAAAATTAAGTTTTTTAAATTAATTATTTAGAAAATTCCCATAATTATTTACTTTCTAACTTTGATTCAACTTCTCTCTTTTCAAATTCAGTAAAATGACATCGTCCGCAATATGCTCGACCTTTTCCTACAGATAAAAAGATTCCTGGTCCGCATCTTGGACAGCTTCGTGCTTTTTTGATTATTTTGTCGCCTTCAATTGTGTATTTTTTGTATTTCACAGAAGTAGGTTTGTTAGTGTGTTTTTTCTTCCCTTTGATTTTTGATTTTATAGCCATTATTCCGCCTTCTCCTCTATTTTAGGTTCTTCAACTGGAGTTTCTTCAGGAGCTTCAACTGCAGCCTTTGCTTCCTCTTCTGCTTTCTTTGCTTCCTCTTCTGCTTTCCTCGCAGATTCTATTTCGGCCTTTTTGTCAGCTTCCATTTTCTTTCGAACTTTTTGGGGTATTGTTTCAATTTTCTTTTTAGCTTCAGCGTTATCATATACAACCGCCTCTACCGTGAAAATTCGTTTTCCAAAACTTGTGTTAATTTTTTTTATAACTGTTAATTCGGCGTCTTTGCCCGATAAAGATGGCACGTCAGTGCCCTTCTCAGAGGGTATGCCGCGTGCGGCTAAAATTTCTTTTTTTACTTCGTCAGAAGTTGGCGTAGAATCACTTTGAATTTCTAAAACTAATTCTTCTCTTTCCAAAAAAGGATTTTTTTCTTGCTTGATTATTTTTGCCATTGTTTATTTCGATTTGATTGCAAATTCGCCTTCAGAATTTATTTTCATATTTTCTGCCATTTCAGATTTCTCGGCATTAAAAATATGAACTCGTCCTTTGAATGTTTCACTCGCCGGAGTTTCTCCGCATTTAGGGCATTTGTCTCCGAGATAGATTGTTCTGCAATTTAAACACGATTTTTCTTTTGGCGCCATTACTTCTTTTTCTCCTTTTTAGCGGCTTTGGCTTCAAGTGCTACAGCTTGCTTCTCTTCCTTTACATTTTTGTCTTTTTCGGCCTTTACCCAATCAAGTTTCCCTAATCCCGGCTGCCGCATTGTTAATCCTATTTTAGGTTCTTCACCCTTATAAGAAATTGCTACAATTCGTGCAATGCATTTGTCGCCTTGTACTAAATTTTTCTTTCCATTTTTTCCAGTTAGAACGCCCGAGTCAGAAAATGATACGAAATCGTCCATTGTTTGTGAAATATGAATCATGCCTCGAATTGGTCCCATACTTATGAAAGCTCCAAAATTTGTAATTTCTTCAATTGTTCCGTAAACTAATTCTTGTAATTCTGGCTTGAAAACAATTAATTTGAAAGTTGATTCGTAGTATGCCGCTCCGTCTCCGGGAATAATAATTCCTTCTTTTACCTCGATAACCTCAAGAACTGCAACCACTGTTCCAATATCTTTGTCTTGAAATCCCGCGTAAGATTCTTCCAGCTGTGCACGCACAGCCGCGTCAGTATTCATTCCAAATTTATTTGGCTCTACTCTTACATGATCCGTTACTAAAACTTCATAGAACATATTGTAGTGAGAAAAATTCGATTTAAAAAGGTTTTGTTAGATTAATTCTAGGTTATTCTTGCTTCGGATTGTCAGAATTTTATTGTCGATTCTTGATTTTAAATTTTTATCTAGTGTCGCCAAAGCAATATTTTTCCCTATAATATAATTCGCAATTTTTATGTCTACGTTTGGATTTTTTCCGGAAAGTTGAAGAATTTTTGGATTAATATTTTGAAGAATTTGAAAACTCAATTCTGCGGCTTCCTTGTCTTTAATTTTCATTCCTGCCTTCTCTTTTAGTGAGCCGAGCTCATTTAGAACATCTTGTGGGATTAGCCATTCAATTTCTTGGTTGATAATTTCGTTCGCGCGGCTAGGAAAATCAATTTTTTGCTTTATGCATGTCAAGATAAAATTTGTATCTAATAATATTTTCATGATATTAGGAGTTTGAGAAGATTTATATAAGTTGTCTTCTTGTGGTATTTATGAAAGAGGTTGAAAATGTTTTACGAATTTTGAAAGAAACGAAAAGGCTTATTGAAGAAGATAATCCGTTTGAATTAAAAACGTTGTCAAATCAAACTATACATTCAGCAACAATTTCACAAGATGGGGATAATATTGTTGTCGCTGTTTTAGTTTATTCTTTGGGAAAAGTTTTGGAGAGAGATCACTATAGAAATATGGACGGATGGACGGAATTCTATAATTCTTTGATAAAAAATTTAGAGTTGACGATTGATGCACTAAAAAAAGAAAGTGTGAATAATGCAAGAATTTATTTAGGTAGAATTAGAAATTCGTTGAATAAGTTTTCAGGAGATTTGAGTAGATACATTAAGGACGTTTTTAAGAAAGCGGAAATTAATAAAGCATTTAAGTTGTATGAGCATGGTTTATCGACGGAGAAAACTGCAGAATTACTGGGCGTGAGTTTATGGGATTTGTCTTCGTATATTGGGCAGTCATCAATTGCGGACGCCAAAATTGCGATTTCTATGCCTATCGCAAAGAGAATAAAAATTGCGGAGGATATTTTTGGATGAAAATTAGGAAAGCTAAAAAGGAAGATTTGAAAGAGATTGCTGATATATTAATGGTGGAGTCTGCTAAAAAACCTTATAATGAAAAATTTAGTCCTGGCTCTGCGCTTAAAGATGTGTTGGAACTTTTTAAGTACGATTTGTATGCTGTAATATATGAAGAAAAAATAATTGGATTTATAGCCTCGCATATTATTAATAGCGACAAAAAAAAGGCGTATATTGATGAACTTTGGATTAAATATAATTATCAGGAAAATGGGGCCGGTAAAATACTTGTGAAGTTTATTGAAGATATGTATAAAAAAAAGGGCATTTCTTGCATCAGGCTTACTACTAAAAAAAATGCTAAGGCGTATGGTTTTTATAATAAATTAAAATACAAAGATGCGGATCTTGTTTATATGGAGAAGAAATTAAAATGAAATATTTGATTTTTGATGCAGGTCCGATAATTTCTTTAACGATGAATGGGATGTTACCTATACTTGAAAAGCTGAAGGATGTTTTTGATGGGGAATTTATTTTGACGCCACACGTTAGAAGAGAGGTTGTCGATAAGCCGATGAAGATTAAGAAGTTTAAATTGGAGGCGATTCAGGTTAATGATATGATAGATAGAGGTATTTTCAAAATGTCTTCAGAGATTATTTCTAATCAAAAATTAGATCAAGAAACTAAGCGATTATTAAAAGTAACTAATGGGGTTTTGAGAACTAGTGCGACAAAAGAAAAAATAAAAATTATTCATGATGGCGAAGCGGCATGTTTGGCATTTTCAAATTTATGTGAAGCGGATAATGTAATTGTGATTGATGAAAGAACTACTCGGATGTTGACAGAAGCACCTCAGAATTTGGAAAAAATGATGGAAAAGAAATTGCATACTCCGCTTGATGTTGAATTATCTTTATTGAATGACTTGAAAAAATTTAAGTTTATTCGTTCCTCGGAATTGTTGTTTATTGCGTATAAGAAAAATTTGATTCCTTTTGCACGTAATAGTGTACCCTCTAAATTGGGCACTAATATGCCATTTTCATCGGGCAAAAAAAATAAAGATGTTCTGGATGCGTTGCTTTATGGGGTGAAATTTAAGGGGGCTGCGATTAGTTCTGTGGAAATTGAAGAGATGAAAAAGCTGGTTTGATTAAGGGGTAAATTTAAAAGTTGGCTTTTGCAGTTTATTCTATTGGGTTCATCGGATAATGATAGTCTATCTCGCTCCAGCCGAGAGGGCGGGGGTTTGATTCCTCCTGAGCCCATTTTAAATTTACCATCCCAATACTTTTATAAATAAGAACTTCTTAATTCTAACATGGTAAAAAAAGTGGTGAAGAAAACTATTACTGAAACAGTTAATAGTGATGGTTCTAAAAAAACGGTTACGAAAGAGCATCCTGAGAGAAAAATTGAAAAAAAATCAACAGAAAAAAGGATGACCGCGAAAGAGAGAGAGGAGCTTTTAATTGAGAATTTCGTGGGCTTACAGCACGCGATGACAAATATGTCAGTCAAGTTTGGAATGCTTTCTGATAATATTAGTAAATTGTTGCAGATTTTTGAAGAGTCCGCGAAGAATTTTGTTTCAGGCGGAAGAAGTGATGATAAAGATATGTTAAATAAAATTGATTCGCTGTTAGACCAGAATAAGACGATTGCAAAAGGGTTAGTTTTGATGGAAGGGAAGTTGAGGGGGCGAGCTGAGGAACCGCATATGGTGCAACCTATGACAGAGGCGCCTCGTATCAGACCAAAGCCACTTCCAAATATATGAGTTCCGAAGAAATTTCTACTATAGCAGTTCATCCGTTTGTTCGTAAATTTGTGTTTTCAATTATTCGGTCAATTCAAACTAAAAATTTGTCTCATGAAGAAAGACACATAATTCATGCGGATTTGGTTCCGAAAGTTTCTGAGAAAGTTATGCGAGCGTCGTTAGGAGAAAGGGTGACTCCGAGATATTCTGGAAGAAGGAATATGCATGAGCTAGTTGCTCCAATTCCAAAGCCAAGAATTATGCGAGCACCAGCACCCCCATCTATGTTTGTTCGACAAGTTATTCCATCGCAAAGTCAAGTTCCACCTGTTCAGCCGATTGTTCCACCAGTTGTTTCGCACAAAAATTATTCCGCATTGAATCATGACTTTGGGAAAATTGTTCCCTTGTTGAATGATCCATCAGTCTCTACTATTGAATGTCAAGGAGTAGGAAAGCCCATAGTGGTTATTCGATCTGGACAAAAACAAATGACTAAAATTGTTTTGAGCGCAGACGATATTAAGAAATTTTTAAAAGAAGTTTCATCTGCGGCACACATTCCTCTGCTTGAGGGAGTATTTCGAGCAGCTGTTGATAATTTTTCCATCAACGCAGTAATTTCTGAGATGATTGGCTCAAGATTTATAATTAAAAAGCAAACTGCTTATTCAATGCTAGAGAGATAATTTTAAAAAAGCAATTTTCTTCGATTTGTTATGAAAAATGAAATTAGTGCCGAGAAATTGAAAAAATATTTTAATTTGACAGAGAGCGGTTTAATTGAAGTTAAAAAAAATATTTTCAAAGGAAAAGAACGCGAAGGGGAAGAAATAATTGAGATGGTTGAAAATTATGTTTCGGACGCACATCATTTTGAAAACAAAAGTGATTGGGTAAATGCTTTCGCGGCTTTGAACTACGCGCATGGTTGGTTAGATTCTGGAGTTAGGCTAAAAATATTTAATGTGAATAATAATAAATTGTTTACTGTTTGTTGAAGTATATAAATCAATATAAAAAAAGATATTTAGAATTTTTTATGACTTTGGAAGAATTAAAAGTAGAAAGCTATGAAAAGAAAGTTGATGCTGATGGATATTATTCATTTGCGACAAGTGTGGGTTCTCAAGAATTTGTATATTTACAAACGAATAAGAAAACAAAAGATGCAATAGAAAAATGGGAAAATAATTTTAGTGAGGCGTATATGCTTAAATCAAATAATGGAAACGTTCAATTTGTTTTATTCTCTATAGAAGGGATTACGACATTTAAAACAGATTGGAGTAAGATAAAAGATTATCCGCTAAAAAGATTGGATGAAAGATATATAGAAATAGAAAAATTAGCGGAGAATGGTCCATCTTATGATTTGGAGAATGCTTTGATTAAAATAATTTCTTAGATAATTATATAAATCAAATTGTTCATTCTAATTTATGAAAGATGTGTGGGTGATTAGTTTAGGTGGTTCTAGAATTGTGCCTGATGATGTTGATTATAAATTTTTAGTGAGGTTTAAAAAATTGTTGGATTCTCATAAGTCTCAGAAATTTGTGATTGTAACTGGTGGAGGTTCGACGGCTCGGAAATATATTGGTGCTTTGAAAAAATTAGGAAAGAAAACGAAAATGCAGTCAATGGAAGGTATCGCAATTACGAGGTTGCATGCTGGGTTTATGATGAAACTTTTCGGTAAAGAAGCAAATGAAGATTTACCTTTGAATATGAAAAAAGTGAAAAGTCTGCTTGGAAAAAATCGGATTGTGTTTTGTGGGGCGTTGAGGCATCGAAAAAAAAATACTTCAGATGGAACAGCGGCGAAGATTGCTGGTTATTTGAAGTGTCCGTTTATTAATTTGACTAATGTTAAGGGTTTGTATTCTGACGACCCGAGAAAAAATAAGAAGGCGAAGTTTATTTCGAAGATTAGTTGGGAGAAATTTGCAAGAATTGCGGGAGAAGTAAAATATGAGGCGGGGCAGCATTTTGTTTTGGATCAAATGGCGGCGAAAACAATTTGGAAAAAGAAAATTACAACTTATATTGTTGGAACGATTGGGGCAATTGATAAGATTTTGAAGAAGCAGAAATTTATTGGGACGGTTGTTAAGGGATGAAGCGGAGCAACAGTGCCGAGTCAAAAAAATTAAATAGTACAGCATATAGTAAAAAAATATGAAGTACTTAATAATTAAGCAGGAAACGCTTCATTTTATTTTAAAAATCCCTCAAAGAGCAAAAAATATTAATCTAAACTATCCAACCCAACTACCATATCATATAATACATT
>CAYNZD010000013.1:0-11580 GCA_964401675.1 Candidatus Woesearchaeota archaeon
ACCCTGAGAAAGAAATTTTGGTAGAATTAAGATTAAAAAAAGATTCAAATTTGGAACTGGGTGTTTTGGCTAGAGAATTTTTTAATGAGCTTTTAAATTATGCTTTTTATGAAGAACAATCAAGAAAGAATGCCCCATTAAGAAATACTTTGCTTCAGGCTGCTTTGTTTTCTGGTTCTGACGTTGGAGAAATGGTTGAGGATGATGTTGATTGGAGTGAGCTTGATGATTTGGAGGGTGAGGAAATTGAAGATCCTGAAGGGATTGCTGTTCCGTGGGAAGAAAGGTACGGGGATTCGGAGAAGGTGGATCAAGTAGTTGTTTCTGAATTTGAAAAGAGTTTTAAGGAGGCTGACTAATGGATTCTTTTTTTAGTTATTCTGTTTTGAAGATAAATTTTAATAAGAAGTTTTATGATTTGTTTTCTATTGAGGATGCACTTAAGGTGTTCGGTGAATTCTTTAGCTCTAAGGTTAATGTTGGTGAGACTTGTTTTGTTGTTGAATTAAATTTTTTGGATAAGGAAGGAGACATTGTGGTTGTTAAGGAATTTTGTAATTATGTTTTGGGTCTTGTTCATGATAATCGTCATGGAAGAGCACAGATTTAATAATTTTAGGTATAGAGAGTTTGATAGGAATGTTTTGGTTACTACGGATTCTGGTAGGTGGATTTTTTTGTCTCAAGTTGAGTTTTCTAAGTTAAGGAGCGAACGGGTTGATGAAGGTTCAGATTTATTTTCTAAGTTGGTTGATGTGGGTATTGTTTTGACAAAGGATAATATTTCTAAGGAGATTGATAAGCTTCGAAAGAGGAACATTTTTTCTTTTACTGGTACTTCTCTGCATATCGTTATTCCTACTATGAAATGTAATCATAGGTGCGTTTATTGTCATGCTGGAGCAAGTAATTGTGAGGGTGAGGATATGTCAGAAGAAAAGGCTAGAAATGTTGTTGATTTTATTTTTAAGTCACCATCCAAAACTATTACCATAGAGTTTCAGGGAGGCGAGCCGCTTTTGAAGTTTGATTTAATTAAGTTTATTATCGAGTATGCTAAGAAGGTAAATAAGGAGGCAGGTAAGGATGTTTTGTTTACTATTGTTACGAATTTTAGTTTGATGAATGAAGAAAGAATGGAATTTTTTATAAAAAATAATGTTGCTCTCTGTACTTCTTTGGATGGACCGGAGGAGTTACATAATCATAATCGGAAGTTTGCTGGTGGTAATTCTTATGAGAAAGTTATTGGTTGGATTAGGAGACTTCAAGAGGAATATTTTAATCGGAAGATTACTAATACAAGGGTTAATGCTTTGATAACAATTACGCGGAAGTCCTTGGGCTATTCTAAGGAGATTATTGATGAATATGTTTCTAATGGGTTAATGGATTTTCATTTGAGGTTTTTGAATAATCTTGGGGATGCTAGAGAGACTTGGAATGATATTTGTTATAGTCCGGAAGAGTTTATTGAATTTTGGAGGAGGAGTATGGATTATGTTATTGAATTGAATCTTTCTGGTCAGCGAATACGGGAAAATGGTTCGTTAATTATTTTAAGAAAGTTGCTGAGTGAGTATGATTCGAATTATTTTGAAATGCGTTCTCCTTGTGGAGCTTGTATTGGGCAGATGGCGTATACTCCAAATGGTGATGTTTTTAGTTGTGATGAGGCTAGGATGTTGAATGAGGATTTATTTAAGATTGGGAATGTTTGTGAAAATTCTTTTAAGGAGGTTTTTAGTTGTGATAAGACTTGTGCGATTGTTTCTTCTTCGGTGAATGATGTTCAGATTTGCGATGCTTGTGCGTATAAACCATATTGTGGGATTTGCCCGGTTTGTAATTATGCTGAGCAGGGGTCTTTGGTGGCAAAAGTTCCTGAGACTGCTAGATGTAAGATTTTTATGGCACAGTTTGATTATTTGTTTGAAAAATTGAGAGATAGAGAAATTCGAGCAATATTTGAAGGATGGATGAAAGACAAGTAATATTTATTGTTACGAAGAGATGTAATTTTGATTGTACTTATTGTCCAATTATTAAGGAGGGTGTTTCTATGAGGTTTGAGGTTGCTAGAGATTTTTTAGATGAGTATTCAAAGGAGAATGAAAAAATAGATTTAAAGTTCTTTGGAGGGGAACCTCTGTTGGAGTTTGACTTAGTGAAGGAAATACTTAGTTATGTGAAATTGAAGTTTAGGGAATTTTCTTTTGAGATTTGTACAAATGGATTTCTTTTGACTCTTGAGATGTTGGATTTTTTTGAGAGGGAGAATTTTAAGTTTCATATTAGTATTGATGGGGATAGGATAACTCAGGGTTATAAGTTTAAAGATGCGGTGAATATTATAGATAAAGTTCCGGAGTTGAGGAGAGATTTCCCGATTGTTAATATTGTATTGTCTCCTAAGAATATTTGGGATTCTTATTCTAATTTTGTTTATCTTTATCAGAAAGGTTTTAGGAAATTCAAGTTACTTCCTCATTTTTTTACTAATTGGAGGGAAGATGAATTTGTGGAATTTGAAAAGCAACTTTCTTATATTTTTTCTTTTATTAAGGAAAAGGGTATTTATTTGGATAATTTTTTTATTAAGGAAAATAGACCGTTGGTTAATTCTGGGATTGTTGTTGATTGTAAAGGGGTGGAGTTTGTTGATAATGGGTTTTTGATTTCTGATGAGTTGGTTGATAATGAGGTTTTGGGTGGCATGAATGAGAGATTGGATCGTATTCTTGGGAGTTTTTTGGATGAGTTGCGTAATGTTTAAATAGTCCTTCTATTAATTGTTTTTATGGGTGAGAGAAGGATTATTCCTAAGTTGAAAAAGAAGATTCGTTCTTTTCTTTCTGAGGAAGAAGGGAAGGCAACTAAATTTTCTGTTATGAAGGCTGGGGTGGTTTTGGGCACTTTGGCTATTATTCCTACTTTGAGTGGGGTTGTTAGCGCTGCAACTCATAGTAATGTATTGGATACGACATATGATTCTAAAGTTGGGGGTGTTAGTGCTACTCATGGCAACCACGGAAGTCACGGCAGCCACGGTAGCCACGGCAGCCACGGTAGCCACGGCAGCCACGGTAGCCACGGCAGCCATTCTGCTTGGTAGTTAAAATGGAAAAGAAATATTTTATTTTTATATCGATTGCTATTATTTTTGTTGCTTTTTTGCTTTATGCTGTTGTTATTTTTAGCACAGATAAATCTTCGGATAATGGATATTCTCCTGAGGAATGGTGTTTGAAAAATAGCGAGAATTATTTAGTTTGTAAATATATGCAAGATTCTTCTAGTGATGCTTGTTTGAAAATAGTTGATTCGTTGGAGGAGTCTTCTGTCCTTGTAGGTGGGGATTTTGGTGAAAAATGTAAAGTTGATCTTTTTTTAAAGGATTTAATTAGGGGAAAAAATATTAGCAAATGTGCTTCTTTAAAGGAGAGTTTCCCAGGTGGTGATAGAGTTGAAGGTAGATCTGCTCTTTGTTATTATATTCTTTCTTCAAATGAAGAGGAATGTGCGAATAGTCCGATTTCACTATCGGAAGATTCAAAGGAAGTTTGCAATATAATATTTAATCATAGGGATGACTATGAGAATTATATTAATCAGAATTTTGTGGAAAAGAGTGTTTATAATATAAATTATTTGTCTTTGATTTATTCAGCTAGGAAGGATTCTTTTTTATGTGACGAGATAGAAGATTCTTATTCTAAGATTAGATGTTATGGTTTTTCGGGTTCTGAGAATAATTGTGAGCGTGTTTTAGAAGAGTGTTTAGTCGATAATGCTGTTTTGAAGTGATTCTAGAAAGTAGTCAAATTTTTCTTTAGGTTGGGATAGATTTATTCTGATAAAGCCTTTTTTGTTGAAGGATTCTCCTGGCATTACTGATATTGAAAATTTTTCGTAAAGTTTTTTTGTTATTTCTATTGAATTTTCTTTTTTTAATTTAAGGAAGGTTACGCATCCACTATCCCATTCGTATGGTATTTCCACTAGGTTTGATTTTACTAGTTTATCGTAGTTGTCTTTTATTGTTGGTAGAAATTTTGAGGCTAAAGTTTTTCTGTTTTCTAGAGCGATGTTTATGATTTCTTCGGTTAGGAGAGAGACACAGTGTGTTGTATAGTCTTTGTATTCTCTGATTTCAGATATGAATTTTTTGTTTCCGATAAGCCAGCCTAGTCTGGAGCCGACTATCCCAAAGCATTTTATTGGGGATCCGACTGTAAATACTTTGTCATAGAATTCTTTTGTTATGTTATATCCTGATTCTGGTAGTTCATCTTCAAGTAATCGATAGTGTTCGTCGAAGAGTATTGTTGTTTTTGTTTCTTTGCAGGTTTTTATTATTCTTATTATTTGCGACTTGTTTAAAGAAAATCCTAAAGGATTATTTGGCAGGTTTAGGATAAAAAGGTCTGGAGATTTTTTTTTTATTTGATTTATCGTTTCTACTATTAATTCTTCTTTTGATTTTAGTTTTGTTGCGTCTATAAAGTGTACTTCGGAGTTTAATGATTGTGGTAGGAGGTAGAGTATGGGAAAGGTTGGGGATATTGTCATTACGGTTGAACCCTCTTTTAGGAAGAGTCTGAAGAAGATATAAAGTGCTTCTGAAGTTCCGGTGGTTGTGATGATTTCTTCTTCTGGTATGTTATTATAGAGTTTTGATATTTTTTTTCGGAGTCTTAAAGATCCTCTTGTATTGTTATTCCCTAGAGATATTTTTGAGATTCTTGATATATCTTCGTTGCAGGTTTTTAGGAATTCTTCTAGGTTAAAGTCTGGAGTTCCGCTTTCGGAGAAGTTATATTTTGCATTTTCGTTTCTTATAAACCATTCTTCCATTTCAAATTTTTTTAATTTCATGTAATTTGTTGTATTTGTTGTAATATAAAATTTCGTTTTTTTCTTTTTCTTCGTTAAATCCCACGTATCTGTTATCGGATAGTTTTTCGTCATCTAAACCTATGAATATTGAGGTTTGTTCTGGTTTTTGTTTTTCTTTGATGGATTTTAGTATATTGATTAGGTCTTTTAGTTTGAATAGTTCATATTTTCCCTTTATGTACATTTTTTCTATTTGGGAGCCTTTTGAAATGAATATTGGGTAAATGTTGATTCTTCCTTTTTGGTTTGTTTTTTTGTAATAGTTTTGGACATCTTGGATTGATTTTTTTGTTGATTCACAAGATTTTTCCTTATCTAGTATGGGAATTCCAAAGAGAAGGTATGTTACGGGGGTGATATTTATTTTTTTTATTTTTTCAAGGAAGTCAATATAATCTTCTGTTTTAATATCTTTTTTTAGAATATTATTTCTTATTGATTCTTCGGTTGATTCTAGTCCAGTGCCGTATTCTAGGTCTTTGTTTAATATAATTTTAAGTTGTAGTAATTTTTCTTTGTTTGCGAATTCTGGTCTTCCTTCAATCATTATGCTTTTTAGATTGGTGAATTTTTTTAAGTGATGGAAAAGTTCTGTGACTTCTGAGAAGGGTATTTGAGACTTATCTAGTAGTGAGCCGTTTCCTATGAGGTCGAGATGTTCTACTTGTTTGATTTCATTGTCTAGGGTTTTTACTTGTAGGGTTAAATTGCTTTTGAAGGTGTTTTGAGTTATTGGATAATCGAAGCCGCAGGGTAGACATCTTTCGCCCCTTATGATTTTTTGGCAAATAGGAGTTTTTAGAACTATCATTAGTCTTTTTTTAATTATTCCGAAATGATTGAAGTTTGTAATTGACCAGTAAGTGGGTTTCATTTTATTTGAATTCCTTTCCCCAGTCTTTTATTTCGAAACTAATTGCTATAAGAGCACATACTGGATTTTTTTTACAGATTATGGATTCTGTGAATATTTTTATGTTGTCGTACTTTTTGGGGTTAGTTACTGCTAGTAGTGTTTCCTTTATTTCTTTTTCTACTTTCTCTCTTGAGTTACCTTGAATTTCTATAATTATTCCATGTCCGTTTCCAGCTATTTCTTTGATCCAACCGATTCCTGCGCATATCGTTTCTCCTTTTTTTGAGGATCTTATTTCTGATAAGACGCTATATATTTTTTTCCCTAGGTCTTGGTGAGTTACTGGTGGGTTTTTTAGTATTATTTTTGAGTTGTGCGGGAGAACTGATGAAAGTTGGATTATGTTTAAACCGATTATTCCAGCTTTTCTTAAGGCTTCACAATAGGCTCCCATTTCTGTTGTGTTTTCTCCTGTGCCTTTGCTTAAGTATAGGTTTTTCATAGTTATGTTATCTAGTATTGCTTTTTAAATTTAGTTTTTACCAGTTTGATTTTTTCAGATATTTGAGTTCTTCGTTGGTTTTATTTTTGGGGTTGAATTTTAGGTATTCTTTTTGGATATTGTAGCATTTTGGTCGGTAATGACAGGTCTTACATTCGTCAAGCTCTGTGAACATTTTTGAGTAGGCGTCTTTTAGTTTTTCTAAATCTATTTCCCAGTTTGATGGTTCGTTTCCGAAGTATTCTCCGTAGATGTTGGGGTCATAATCTGTTGGGAGATTGTCTTCGTTTGTTTTTAGTTGGAAATTGTAGATTGTGAACTTTTCTGATTTCAGGTCTTCTTGGCTGAATGTACATATTGGGAAACCTTCGAATTCTATTTTGCCTGGATGTAGGTTTAATATCTGTTTGATTTTGTTTGATTTTTCTATTAAGCTGTAATTTATTGAGTTGTATTCTTTGTCTTTTGTTTTTCCGAAGGGCATTAGGTTTATTATTCTTAAGTGGGCGGTTTTTGTTTCTGGAAATTCTTCGTGTATGAATTTTAAGACTTTTTCTGTTTCGCAGTCTTTTTTTAGTATGTGATCTATGATTAGATTATTGTTTATTTTTATATATTCTTTGAATCCTTTGCACCAGTTTTTGAACATTTCTTTATTGTGTCCTGACCAATCTTGGAAGGAATTTTCGTCGTAGAAATTAATTGAGATTGCTAGGTTTATGTTGTTTAGTAGTCCTTTGTTTTTTGCTTTTTCTAGTTTTTTTATTATGTGTGGTTGGTTGAAGGCTAATCCGTTGGTGTTGAAGTTGATTATTTCGAATTTCTGAGCTGATGCGAATTCTAATATTTTTAGTAGGTCGGGGTGAATAATCACTTCTAGTCCTGTGAATATTAAATTTGGGAATCCGAGTTCTTTTGCTGTTTTTATTTTGTTTAATATAATAGAAGTTTCTGTGAATGATTTTTTTCTTGTTTCTGGGAGGTTGCAGGTTTTGCAGTTGAAATTGCAGATGTCTGAGACGTGAATATATGCTGCTTTTATTCCGTGAAAGTTGAAGAGGTTTTGTTCTGGTTTTTTCTTTAGATATTCTTTCCAGTATCCTTCGCAGAAATTTTCATAGGGGCATTCCCTGCATTTGTTGATTTTTGTTCTTGATATTTCTTTTCTATTTTTTGATGAATCGTTATTTTTGAAATCAGGGGCGATGTGCTTGGTGTTTTCAAATATTTTGGATTCATGTAGTTCGCTGATTTGATTATGGTATTTTTCCTCGATTAAACAAGGAAGGTAATATCTGATATCCCAATGGTCTTTGTTTTTTTGTTTTCCGAATTCTAGAAGTTCGTTTATGTTTTTTGAGACTTCTTCGTAGCTTGGGACAAGGAGGTCGAAGTTTGTTTTTGCGGCTCCAGAAGTGGGGTCTACGAATATGAATTCTGAATTGACTATTCCAAGGTTGTCTATTAGTTTTCCTATCTCTAGCAAGTGTTTATAATTTTGTTTTATGATTGTTGTGTTTGAGCCGATTTGTTTGAATCCGAGTTCTTTTAGGTTGTTTATTCCTTTGATTAGTTGGTCGAAACTTCCTTTTGCCTGAGTTAGAGAATCGTGGAGTTCTTTTGTGTGTCCATGTATTGAGAAAACTATGTGGTTAGCTCCTGATTTTAGAATTTTTTCTGCGAAGGGTTTGCTTGATAACATTCTTCCGTTGGTCGCGAACATTATTATTTCAAAGTTTAGAACTTTTGCGAATGATACTATTTTAAATATGTCTTTTCTTATTGTTGGCTCTCCTCCTATTAGTTCTATGTAATCTGAGCCATCTTTTTTTGCTTTTATTAAATCTTCTTTGACTTCTTTGTAGTTTTTTGCTTTGACATTTCCTCTCCTATGTTCGTGACAGCAGAAGATACATTTGTTGTTACATTCGTAGCCGAGGAATATTACTGTTTTTTTCATTTTATTATATCAAGATTGTTTCCTATTATTTTTATTCTGTCTCCGTTTTTAATGTTTTCTAAACAACCTTCGGCTCCTATTAGACAGGGCTTGTTTAGTTCTCTTGCGATTATTGCGGCGTGAGATGTTATTCCCCCGACTTCTGTTACTATTCCTTTGCACTTTAAGATTTCGGCTATAAGGGCTGGAGTTGTTTCTTCTAGTATTATTATTTCGTGATTTTCTATGTTATTTTTGTGTCCGGTTTTAAAATCAATTAGTCTTGCCTTTCCTTCGAAATCTATATTATTTATATTGGTTCCTTCTATCGGTAGAGAGTGTTTTGCTTTTCGCTTTTCTCGCTTTTTGATTTTTTCTGTTAGAAGATAGTTTAATTTCTCTTTTTTTATTTCTTCAAAGGATTTGGAGGTTATTGCTTCGATGTTTTTTTGTGATAAGGGGATTAGATTTTTGTGAAATTTTCTTGTTATTTTTTCTATGAAGTAGTTGTTTGCGTCGTGGAGCCAAATAAAATTTCTGATGTTTTTTATTAATATGTCGGAAGTTTTTTTTGGTTTTATATTGTGAGTTGTAAGTGAAAGAGAAGGTTTTTCTGGTATGAATGTTTGATTATTTTCGATTTCTTCTTGGTTATATTTTTCTCTTATTTTTTCTTCTAAGAGTTCTGTAGTTTCGCTAATTAGTTGATCAATGAAGGTCATTAGGTAGAGGTATTTTTTGAGTTCTATGAGGTTTTTTCTTTGGCCTTTGGCCTTTGTTATTCTTAATAATATTTCTTGTAGTTTTATGCATTTGTTTTTTAGATATTCTCCGTAGTCTTGGTTTACTTTTTCTTCTAAGTGGTCTGTGATTTTTTTGAATAAGTCGAAACTGATTAGGATTGTTTCTTTTTTTATTTCAAATTCATTTATTTTTATTTCTAGGTTAAGATATTTTGTTGCTGATTTGAACATTTTTGTTAGTTCTTTTTTATCTTTTTGGTTTAGGGATTGATTTTTTAGGAAGGAGTGTTTCGTGTTAATTAGAACGTCTTTAATCAGGGGGCGGATTTGCAATATGCTTATTTTGTTGTTTTTGAAGATGAATTCTATGTCGTAGTTGTCGATTTTGATTTTTTTGTCTATTTTTCGTTTTTCTTTTTTTAGGTTTTCAAATAGTGTTGTTGGGAAAATTTTGAAGTCTTCTTCTTTCGATGTAAGTATACCTTTGTATATTAGAAATTTGTGTGGTTTTATTGAACCTTCTACGATTTTGCTTGGGCTTTCAGTTGTTAATTCTATCATTCCTTCTTTTCTGTTTTTGTTGTAGAACATTACGCCTCCGTATTCTCCATCTATGACCTGTTGGATTACTATTCCCATTCCTATTTTTGTTGGTATATTTTTGCTTTGCATATATATTTTTGCTCTGATGTTAAATTGGCTTAGCCAGACTTTTTTTATTATTTGTTCGATGTTTGATAGGTCAGATTTGTAGGAATCGAAAAGTCCTGCGAAGCTTGCGTGTCTTGAATCTTCTAGAAGATGAGAAGAACGGATTATTGGGTTTGTTATTTTTAGTTTTGTTAATTTTTCTTTTATTTCGGTGATCAATGAGGAAAAGTTGGTATTTTTGATTATTATTTTGATTTTTTTCTCTGATTTTTCTTGTTCTATTGTTTCCATAAATATGTTATTATCTATGGCTAGGAAGTTTGGGGTTAGGTTTTCTTTGTCTAATAGAATAAGGTTTTTGGCTTTTCCTCCGATTTTGGGATATTGTGTATTTTGAATTATATTATGCATTTTGTTGTTTGATGTTTTTGAATTCTTCGTTTCCTATGAATGCGAGGTAGCTTGCCCATATTCCTGAGCAGTTTTTTCGGTATATGCAGTTTTGGCATTTTTTTGGGAATTTTATTTCTGGTTCTTGAGAGGTTTTTCCTACTGAATAATTTCTTATTTCTTTTTCAAGTATACAATGTGGGAAATGGTAGAGTTGGACATTGTATCCGTGTTTGAATAGTTCTTTGATTGGGTTTTTTAGGAACTTTGCTAGTTCGCTGATTTTCATGGTTATCTTTTCTTTGTTTTGCCAAGCATTGAATGTCAATTTGGGGTTCATTATGACTATTTTTGTTATGTTTCTACTGGGGAATTTTTCTATTATCATTTTTGAGATGTTTTCTAAATCTAAGTAGTTCATTTTGTGAAGGAGAATTCGAAGTTCTATATTTACTCCAATTTCGAGTAGATTTTTTATTCCTCCAATTTTGTGTGTGAAGGAGTTTGGTGTTCTTGTTATGGTGTCTTGAATTTTAGCGCTTGAGCCGTAGAGGGTTGTGATTACTTTTAGATTTTTTATTCTTGAGAAAGGTTTTACATAGTTTTTGTAATAGAATTTTTTACAGTTTGTTAGTAGCCCTATTTCTTGGAAGTTTTTCCCCCCGCAATGTTTTAATATTTTTATTAGGTCTGGGTTAAGGGTTGTTTCTCCTCCAGTGAATTCTATATGGTTTGATGATTTCGCTATTTCGTCTATGTCTGTTTTTATTTCGTTTATTCCAGGATTAGGTCTTGTTCCTCTTCTTGGGACTGGGCAAGATATGCAGTTGTCGTTGCAGTCAAATATTATGGGTATTGAGGTTCCTTTCATTCTATTGGTATGAATTCCTCCTCGCCTTTTTTTTCTGGATATTCTCTCCATGGTCCTTCACATGTATTGTTAAATTTACATTTTCCACATTGTTTAAATTTCATTTTTCCAGATTCTTTTCTTTGTTTTGCGAAATTGTCAGTATTTTGAAAATCTTTTCCTCTAATTTCTGTTTGAGGTATATAATTTTCTGAAAGATATTTCTCATATCCTATCATTGTACAGGGTGTTAAAGCCTCAGCCATGCAAGTAATATTTGCATTGATTCCAACATCTAAGCCTTTTTTTATTTCTGTTGAGGCGAGAGTAATATTTGGCATGATATTATCAAAGTTTTTTAAAGCATTTCCCATTGCGTGAACAAAGGCAAATTGAAATTGGTCTACTTTTAGTTTAACGAAAAGTTTCGCGATTTTTTCGCAATCGCGATAATTTGGTTTAACTACTACTGTATTGGTGACTATCATTTGGTTGAGTTTTTTTAAATTTATTATTCCCTTTACTGTTTGCTTAAAGCTTCCTTTTGACTGGGTCAAGTAGTCGTGTTGCTTTTCGCAATAGCCATGAAGAGCAGGAGAAAATTGGGTTGCTCCCGCTTCTATTGTTTTTTTACAAAATTCCATATCAGCAAACATTCTTCCATTGGTTTGAATTTGAATTTCTTTATATCCTAGTTTTTTTGCCAATTTTACAATTTCGAAAAAATCTTTTCTTATGGTAACTTCTCCG
>CAYNZD010000014.1:0-10993 GCA_964401675.1 Candidatus Woesearchaeota archaeon
CAAAGTGGCGGAAATATATTGACTATTGAAGGTGCTAGACAAATTGCTATGCGTAGTGAATGTGGCGATAGACTCAAAGAAACCTATTTCTGTAATGAAAATACTGGGACTTATTGGATTGATTTGAATATTGAAAGAAGAGGATGTAATCCCGCTTGTGTCATTGATTTAGAAACAAGAAGAGCTGTAATCAATTGGAGATGTACGGGGCTAATTGAGGCCTGAATTTTTCGAATTAGTGTTGAAACATAGCTTTTTAAACTAAGAAGAATTTTTGATAAGGTATTATAGGAGACTATCGATAAAGGTATCTACTTTTTCTTTAATATTAATAAATTGAAAGGAGTAAAAATATGGAACAAAGAAAAAGATTCGACAACAATAGAAGACCTAATTTTGATAGGCAGCCTAGAGAAATGCATAAAGCGATATGTTCGAAGTGTAAAAAAGAATGCGAAGTACCGTTCAAGCCAACTGAAGGACGAGACGTTTTTTGCAAGGATTGCTTTAGTAAAGATAGTCCTAGAAGATAAAAACTTACTAGACTATTAATTTTTATTTTATTTTATTTCAATATTTATTTTTCCGAGCTCTTGTTTTAGTGAACTAGCTAATTCTTCTTTGTTTATATTGAGTTTTTCTTTTCTTTTTCTTTCTTTGACTTTTTCTATTTTTAGATTTTCAATTTCTATTGTGATTTTTTCTATTTTGTAATTTAAATTATGAGTTTCGTCTTTTTCAATTTCTTTTTCATAGTTCTCTAATATTTCTTTTTTGGACTTGATTAGATTTTCTCTCTCTGAAATTATATTAGTGTTTAATTTGGATTCTTCTAATAAGTCTAAAATTCTTTTGCCATTATCCTGTTCAAAATTTGTATAAAAATCTGTTTTGTATTCTTTTAGTATGTTCATTTGTTTTTCGTTCGTATGGAAAAAATTAGTTAGGGCTTTAAAATCGATGAGTTGTTTTAGGGTGAGTATTTTTTCTCGGAATTCTTCTTTGAGTATGTTTAATTTTTCTTTTTTTTCTAACATATTTTTATAATTTTCACTCTGTTTAATTTTTTCTATTTCAGTTAAACATCTTTGATTTTCTTTTTCGTCCTGTTTAATTTTTTCATCAAGAGAAATAATTGTTTTTTTAATTCCGATTTTATTTTTTTCAGTAGAATCTAATAAGTTTAACTTTGATTTAATAAGTCCAATTCTTTGGGACAATTCGGAAATCTCTTTATTGCTGTTAAAAATTTCAACCAAATCTTTAGAAAAAGATTTGACCTCTTCTTTTATGTCGGCCATTTCTTTGCCAATTAAAATAGTTGTTCTCTCATAGTTTTTGAATGAGGTTTTGTTGAATTCAGAAAGGGCCCTGTCTATTTTTTTAATGAAATCAGGAAAGCTTGTTTCTTTGAGGTTTCCTAGATTGGCCATGAGGTTATTGATTGCTCCGATGTATTGTATTCTGCTATTGCTAACAACTCTTTTTATTCTACCATCTTCTTTTCTTGATTCAATATCTATCTCATCAAGTAGGCTTAGTTTTATTTCCAATTCATTATCCAAATTTTTAATTCTATCTTTAATAGAAATCACTAATTCTCTCTCCTCAATTTCATTTTCCTTTCCCTTCCTTTCTATCCAATCTTCAATTTCAGAAAAAGTTAGTTTTTCTGAAATAATTTCTTTTTCTTTTTCTTTTTTTAAAAAATCAAATATTCCCATAGGATTTTCTATGAATGGAATTATATAAAGTTTGGTGGAGGCGTCATAAAAGAGTTTTTTAAACTAATATTTAAATAGTCTTTTGCCTAATAATATCATAATGGTATATACCAAGCAAAAGCAAATAAAAGAACTCAAAGAAGGTGATCCCGTCAAAGATATTTTTGTGGTAAAGGCAAAAACAGGCGTTAATTCTTATGCAAAAGGATTTAGAATTAGTTTAATTTTGTCGGATTCTTCTGGGTTAAATTTAGAGTATACCTATTGGGGAGATACGAATGAGGATAGAATTAATGAAATTTATAAAAATATAAAATCGGATTCTGTAGTTTTGATACAGGGCAAGGTTAATTCTTATAGAGATAAATTACAATTGAGTTCTAATGCCGTAGAAGAGCCTGTAGTTTTAAAGTCTGATGAATATGATGCGGATTTTATCTCTAAATCTAAAAAGGATGTGGAGATGTTAAGCCAAGAGATAAAGAAAAAATTAGAAAAAATTTCTGATGACAATATCAAAAATTTTGTTTTGAAAGTTTATTCTGACATTGAAAATAATTTTAAGAATCATCCTGGAGCTATGGCAGTTCATCATAATTGGAGAGGAGGATTACTAGAACATACTTATGAAGTTATGGAAATTTGTGAGAATTGTAAGAAATTATTTGATTCATTGGATGGAAACTTGTTAATTGCTGGAGCTTTTTTGCACGATATTGGAAAATTAGAAGAATTGGAAATGACGAGTAAAATAAAAAGAAGCCAAAGAGGGCATTTAATTGGACATTTGACGCTTGGCATAATTAAAGTGAATGAATACTTAGAAAAATTAGATTTGGACGAACTTACAAAAGATAAATTTCTTCATATTATTACAAGCCATCATGGGAAAGAAGAATTTGGTTCTCCTAAAAAACCGATGTTTCCTGAAGCATTGGCAATTTATTATGCTGACGAATTAAGCAGCAAAATTTCAGCTATGATTAATTTTAAAGAGGAAATGCAAGAATTAACGGAAGATGATTTCGCCTATTATAAGTTAGATGGGAAAAATATTTTTTTGAAATAGAAATTTATTTTTTATTTTTCTTTAAAATTTTAAATAAAATAATTGCTGAGATAATTAAACTAAATAAATTCGCGGTTGCAAGATTATTTAATCCAGAATTAAATCCATCATAAACTAATATTAAGACTCCCAAAGAGTAGAGCCCAACAAAACAAGGATTTATCTTCAAATCTTTTTTCATTTTTATCAATTGAATTAACCAACCAAGAACAACTAACGAAAGACCGATTAAAGAATAATATATCATTTTTTATTATATAACTCCCACATTCCCCATAACGCAGAAAGCGAAGCGATGAAGAAAGATGCGTAAAGGATGTTTGTTGAAATACTCCAAGCCATTAGTCTTGCTAAATCATAGAATACATAAATTGCAAATGTTATGAAAAAACACAATCCGTATTGCTTCTTTTTCTTCATGAAAATCATAAGGCCGAGAATTGCAATTATAGCTTCAATAACTATAGAAAAATATTGTAAAATTTCCATCACCATCTTAATATAATTAAAAAAAGATTATTTATAAATCTTTAGAAAATAAAAATGAGAGCACAAATTTTAAATTAAATATGCTCCAAGTGGGTAACGCCCCAACCGCCGTGGCTGGAGGAGTGTGTCTTTGGTGGGTGGAATTATTATTTTCTTGCCTTTATTATTAACGTCCCAGGAATTCTTGATAAATGATTAAAACTATATGGGTCCCTTTTATTTTCTAGACCGTATTTTGAGGTTTTTCCAAAATTAGTATTTATATCATATTTTATTGGTTCTGGTTCTAGTAATTTTTCAAGAGTAAACCCCGCGTTAATTACCGCATTGACAATATCTGAAATAGTCCTAAATGCCCCAACCATTCTAGCAGAAGTTCCTGTTTCAGGAAATTCATAATTCCATTCTTTTTCAGATCTATCAAAATAATTATCTAAAATAAATCTATCACTTTTTTTATCCCAATATCCAATAGTTCTTACGGGGTGATCTAAACTAAAAGCAAAAACAGCCCCTTCCTTTAAAATTCCATAAATTTGATTAAAGGTTTCTTCCATAGAGGCATTAGTTTTACAATATTGTAATGCATAAACTGAAAATCCTATGTCAAATGTATTTGGTTGAAAATAATTTCCTATTTTTTCAAAGTCTCCTTGCGCAAATTTTACTGCTAATCCCTCTTCATTTGCTAAGGCGACCCCATGAGATAATTGTTTATCAGAAATATCAAATATTGTAGAAATTGCCTGTTTCCTTGCTAACACCATAGAATTTTGACCGGCCCCTCCTCCAATTTCAATTATTTTCTTGCCTGAAACATCTCCTAATAATTGCAAACTATCCTCATCAGGACACAATGGGCCCCAATGCATTTTGGAAATTCCAATTTTATATCTCTCTTGATAACTTTTTGAAATTTCATTCCATGCAGACCTCATATTATTTTCTGCCATAATATTAATATTTCTTTTATATTTTTAAATCTATCTTAATTATGGAGGAGTAACGTTTAAAAATAATAAATCCTTTAAATATACATTATGAAATCTGATTTTTATACTAAAGAAAAAGCAGGGGTAAGGGAGCAGGTTTTTAATAAAAACCCTTATCAAAATTTTCATTTTAATAATATTTTTTTTAATGCCATAAATAATCTTACTCCGAGTAACTCAAGAATTTTAGATATTGGAACGGGGGACGGCTTTGTTTTATTTGAGCTCCATAAATTATTTCAGAAATCGGGATTTAAGTTATTTGGTATTGATAGCTCTAAATATATGTTAGAAACTGCCCAGAAAAAAAACGACATTGGAGCTACCTTTCTTCTAGGAGATAATTATCATCTTCCATTCAAAGATAAAACTTTTCAAACAGTTACCGCCAAAAATGTTACAAATTTTTCTGCCGAAGAAACCTATAGAATAATGGCACCGGATGGTATATTTATCTTTAGAGAATATGGCCCCGGAAAAGGTTTGGTAGAAATTGCAAATATTTTTCAAAAAAAATTAATTAGATCAAGAACCCCCTCTTTCTATATTGAAAGACTAACACAAGCAGGATTCAGAGATATTACCTTAGAAGAATTTCAAATATTTAAGGAATATTCTTCAAGAGATTTAATTCAGACATTAGACTCTTTCCCATTCATTAAAAATTATTCTCAAGAAGATAAATATAAAATAATATCTTTGGTCGGGTCTAAATCTAAAATAAAAATAACATCAGATCCTATCGTAATAACTGCTAAAAAATGAAAAAAAGAATAGGCCTTTTATTTGATTGTTTAAGGGCTCCTTATGATGCTGCGCATATAATTCAAGTAGCCTTAGCTGTTGGAAATTGTGATTTGTATCTTTCTGGAAATTCCATTGATTTAAAACACAAAAAAATTGTTTCAAAAATAAAATCTTGGGGAATTACCTCCTACCCTTCTGCGGAAATTTTCTATGATTTAAATATTGCCGTACAGGAATTACACAATCGTGGAAAATATATGATAGGGACATCTCCCCATTCGAAAAAGTCAGTATTCGATTTAGATTTATCGGAAGGTAAAAATATTTTTGTTTTCGGTACAGAATCTGGAGGATTAAGTAGAGATAAAATGTCAAAATTGGATGAATTAGTTTCTGTCCCTGCAACGGCGGAAGTTCCATTTTTGACCTTACCTACAGTTGTTCCAATAATTACTTATGAATATTATAGACAGCTTGGAGATAAAAAATGAAAATTTTAGACAATAAAACAATATATGTTATAGCGACTGGTGCAAAAAAATGCTCCATTCTCCCAGAGTTAATTAAAGAATTTGTTGATGAGGGGGCAAATGTTTATACCTTTTTTACAGATATGGCTAGAGGAATATCTAATATAAAAGATTTTGAAATTCCAGGAAATACTATATCTTTAGATTATTCAAAAAACGAAGAAAAACTTCCTTTAGAAGATATTAGCTTAGTTGTTCCAGCAACATTTAATACAATAAATAAAGTTACTCAGGGTATAGCCGATAGTTATCCTATGACTATTATAGCTAGCTCAATTGGAAAAAGAAAAAAAATTATTTTTGCTCCTGCTATGAACCGTTTTCTTTGGGAGCATCCGATTATTCCAAAATCTTTAGATGCTCTTCAGCAATGGGGATGTCAAGTTATTTGGCCAGAAATAACTTCAGATAGAATAACAATGGTTCCTCTAGAAAAAATAGCAGATGCCACTTATAACCATTTTTCGAGAATAAGATATAATTCTGAAAGATTGTCAATAGACAAAGATTACTTAAGGGTAGTGGAAGAAAATTTCTCAGAATTTAGATCTGTTGGAGAGTCGTTATTAGAAGGGGATTTAATTAAAGGTTCGGCAGGATTTATGAGTAAAAGAATTAAAGAGGGGATTTTGGTTTCTTCAACGGGATCAAATATTGGTAGTTTGACTAAAAAAGATATAGCTCTCGTTGTTAATACAGAAGAAGAAACGATTAAATGGAAGGGAGAAAAACATCCTTCGTCTGAGATGCCAATAATATCTGAAATCTATCAATCCATGCCTGAATCTATTGCAATAATACATACACATGGGATAAAATTAACTTATCATCCCGAAATGCAAAAATATGCTTCTGCGGAATATATAAGATATGGAAAATTTGGAGAAATAAATAAAATAAATACAATTTTAAGAAAAAATGATGGTTTTGGTATCATGAAATTGCATGGAGAATTAGCAATTGGAAGTGATTTACATGACGCTTCTTCTAAAATTAAGAATAAAATAAAAAATGTTAAATAATAATTTGTCTGCCTTAATTATTGGGCCAACCGATAAAACCAAAATATTCAGATTTGGAAAAATTAAAAAAGAGAATTACGAAAATTATAAAAGTGAAATTGGGAAAGTTCTTGCTAAAAATCTTTCTACGATTTATTTAATTCCTAGCGAAGGAATTCCTTTAGATTTTGCAAAGGCATATAGGCAAGCCGGTGGTTCAGAAGTTATTGGGGTTCTTCCAAAAGGAGGACATGAAGCTTCAGAAGAATATTTTAAATTCTGTAATAAAATTGAAGAAATTGATGGAGATTGGAGTGTTTTAAATACTTGCTTAAGTTTGAAATCTGGACTGATGATTGGATTTGGACTATCTCCAGGAACTTTGGTAGAAATCGCATATTCTAAGCATCATAAAAAATATCTTAAAAAAGATATTCCCATTTTTTTAGATGAAAGAACAATTAGTCAAAGATTGAATCCTGAATTAGAGGAAGAAGTAGATCTTACATATTTTTCTCTGACTAGTGAATTAAACTCTCTTTTAAAAAAATTAAAGTAATTTCAATCTAAAACAAGTTTTTTAAATAAGGGTATACTTAATTTAATATGAATAAAAAAATATTGGCCTTTATTTGTGATGGAGATAAATTTCTTTTATTGAGAAATAATCCCGAAGACTCTGCTCATGGTGGAGATTATTGGTTTACTGTTACAGGAAGTGTAGAGGTAGGCGAGTCTATAGTAGACGCAGTTAAAAGGGAAATAAAAGAAGAAACCAATCTTAATGTATCTGAAATCTTGGATCTAAAATGGGGCTCTGTTTATTCTTGGGGAGGAGAAGATCATTCAGAAAATAATTTCTTAGTCTTTATTAAAAAAGGAAAAATAATCCTTAATGAAGAGAATGTAGATTTTGAATGGCTTAGTTTGAATGATTTTATTAAAAAGATAAATTGGGATTTAGACAAAGAAGAGCTAGGAGATGTTTTGAATAAAGCTTTGAAAAAAGAACTGTTTTTTAATAAAGAAAAAATTGATGATTTTAGAAAATTATAATCTTTGAATCGATAGTAGTGAGGAATTTTGATGGAAGAGATCAAGGATTTGGTTAAATCAGGAGAAGCTATGCCTTTGTTGATATGGCTGTTTAAAGAAAAATGATCTAAAAATTCTCTCTTAGACAATAGTTCAACGCCCCGCCGGGGTGTGTAATTTCCAACAATTTCTCATTTTTCTGATACATTCTAAAATCCAACCAACATCAATCAACAGCAACGATAAAACACAAAACCACAAAGCTTATAACGTCCACCCATGAAAGTCACAAAAGTCCTGTACGCCCCAACCGAGGTCACTGAAGAGTGTCCGGGTTTGATGGGTGCTCGATTCCGTTGCTGTTTAGTTTAGATTGTGGTGTGTGATTTTTGTATTCCATCGGTGTTGTGTGTGATGGATGTTTTTTATAAATCTTGTCGGTCTACTTGTGGGTGACGGATTGTTATAGAAATAAAAGTTTTCCAATCTGAGATTATTGACATGCATGGTTCAACCTTGATAATTAATAATTTTTTGGGCTTAGAGAATTTCTCTAATCTTTGAGGTGACCACAAAATTATTTTTTATTCTTTTTTGTAGACACCTCTTTTAGTGTCTTTTTGTATTGCTTAATTAATAGCTTGAGGGTAGGCTTTAAATCATCTCTCTTGGAATATTCATATAGTGATTTATAGTATTCTTGCCTATCTTCGAGCATTATGTTTATGGGAGGATAATTATTTTTTAGTAATATGTGGTTTAGTAAAAGTCTTCCAACTCGCCCATTTCCATCTTGAAATGGATGGATGTGTTCAAATTGATTGTGTAATATTGCGGCCAAGACCAAAGGCTTGAATTTATTTTTATTCTCTTTGTACCATTTAATAAAATCGTTAAGATAATCCATCAATTCTTCTCTTGGAACTCCCGTATGAAGAATTTCTCCCCTTGAGTTTCTTACTACTACGTTAACATCTCTAAATTTGCCTGAAAAATGTTTTGATCCTTTAAGGCAAAAGTCATGTAATTTTAACAATAAATTTAGTGATAAATCCTCTTTTGTTTTTCTTATATATCCGACTGCCTTCGCGACACCTTTTGTTTCTACTTCCTCTGAATTTTCAGCCTTTTTCTTATTAAGAATTTCTAATATTTCATTTTCTGCTACGGTGGAGCCTTCGATCGCATTGGTATTATAAACGAAATCTTCAGTAAAATTCTCCCATTCTTTTTTACTTAAATGAGTAATTTTTATTTTTTCGTTATAATTATTCAGTATTTCTATTTGTTTTTTTGTTAATGTGAAAAAGAATACTTTGGTGCTTATTCCTTCTAATAGTTCTAGAATTATTTTTTCGGCCTTTTTCTTTTCCTTTTCAAGTTCCTCTTCTGAAAGATTGGATCCCAAATATCTTCTTATTTTTTCAACTTTATTGTTTTCTCTATAAGAATGAATTAAATAATATTTTATACTCTTTCCAGATTTTCTTTTTTCAAGATACATGATATATTAAGGGTGTCCACGTTTATAAATATTTCTAATTTTGTGGTCACCTGAATGAATTTTTATTTCTAAAATATAATTTTAGCATCTCTAAATAATACCAGAAAGATATTATTTCTGTCAACCGAGGTCACTGAAGAGTGTCCGGGTTTGATGGGTGTTGAAATCCTCGATTTTTTAGTTTAGTTATCATTCGATTTGTCGTTGCTGATTAAGATATATAAGTATTGTCGGTCTACTTGTGGATGACGGAAACTTCTAATAGAGCTGTTAGTGATTATGATTCTATTAAGATGTCTAGTTTATATGATATTGGGCCTCTTGAATCTAGGTTTGGGTAGAGTTATATAAGAAAGTTTATAAAGTTCTTTTATTAAAAAAGATATGAAAAAGAGTTTGTCTTTTAATTTTTTTTTTGTATTAATAGTTCTTTTAATATCCTCAACTGTTTCTGCGGGATTTTTAAGTGATTTTTTTGGAAAAGATTATCTTTATGAAAGTGATGCAGATTATGTCGAAGGAGAATTAATGGTAGGATTTAATGATGATGTAACAGAAGAAGAAGCAGAAGATATCATCTCTTCTCATGGATTATCAATTAAAGAATTTCATGATGCTGTATCTATTTGGACTCTTGTAAATGTCCCAGAAGGAGAAGAACAAAGTTGGATAAACATTTTAGAAAATGAAGGTATTATTGTTTATGCTGAACTAAACTTCATCGTAAGTGCATATAGTGAAGTTCAATCCTCATGTCAAAACTTTCCAGCACCCGACTTTTGCCCAGGTGGTATTGATGATATCATCGTAACAGGAACTGTAGATGGTTGTTCAACTTATGGTTGCAGAGAAATTGTAGCTGAATGTCAAAACTTTCCAGCACCCGACTTTTGCCCAGGTGGTACAGACGATATTATTATAACAGGAACTGTAGGTGGTTGTTCAACTTATGGCTGCAGAGATTGTATTGTACCTACTTGTTTAGGTTATGAAACTGGAGAATATTATGATAATGGTTGTCCTATAATCAAATGCTCAAGCCAAGTTTGTGTCACAAATGATAATTGTAGCATTCAAAAGACTTGTTTAGATGGAACAACCTATTATGAGATAGAATGTCATGACAATGTTTGTGAACAAATGTTATTTGCTGGTGGTACACCTTGTTTTAATGAAACTCTTGATTGCGCTAAGGAAGGAGAAAAATATTCTCATGTTTTTTATTCAAAATATCCAACACAGTGTTGTAAAGGTTTAACTGAATGGGATAGTGGAATGGACACAAGAAAAGTTGAAAATGGAAAATGTGTTGAAACTGGTTTAGTAAGCGGTTGGCCAGTGGGTACCTGCATTAATTGCGGAAATGGGATATGCGAAGATATTGAGGATGTTTGTAATTGTCCAGAAGATTGTAAGTTTAATTACGTTGAAGAAATAGAAGATGAGGAGGAAGTAAAAGCCGAAGAGGGGATAAAAAAAGAATTAGAGAATAAGGCAATGGAGTTAGCACGAGTCTGTGATGGATGTGTTGTAGGGAGGAAATGTTACAATATTGGATATAGAGAGGCTGGTGAATATTGTAGCAATACCCAGGAGCCTATGGCTCAATTAGTCGAAGGAAGTACTTGTGAAAACAGCTTTGAGTGTGATAGTAATTTGTGTATTGATGAGGAGTGTATTAGTGGGAGTTTCATTAGGAAAATAATTTATTGGTTTAAGAATTTTTTTGCTTAAGTTAAATTTATAAATCAAAATATCACTTCTATTTTATGCTTAGTCCAAATTTGGAACAAGCAAAGATAACTCTTATAAAAGTTGTCAAAATAACTGCCTCAATAGTATAATGGTTAGTACATGGCCCTGTCGCGGCCAAGACCCGAGTTCAATCCTCGGTTGGGGCGT
>CAYNZD010000015.1:0-10680 GCA_964401675.1 Candidatus Woesearchaeota archaeon
ACAACTCCTCATCAACTTTCTTAATCGCTGTCGGTGCCTCGCCACCATGCCAAGTGAATCTAGGCCTAACTCTCATCGGATAAATTCTTTCTGAATTATCATCTAAAATAATCGCCGAACCTTTCAATCTCGGCAATCCATTTAACTTCGAAGAAATATTTTCATACATATAACTCTGAGTAATATCATTCAAAGCTTCAACATCTAATTTTGCAGTCACCCTATGAGAAATAACAATATCTGATTGAGTCATCGCATCTGTATGAATTTTCCCGGGTTGTTGTGTGGCCATAACCATCGAAACTCCCGGCTGTCGCCCCTCTCTAAGCAACTGAACCAAAGCATCTGTCGCCGGAGTCTTGCCCTCTCTTGGAAGAAACTCATGTGCCTCGTCAACAAATATCCAAACCAACGGCATTTCTCTTTTAATTCTATATCTTGCATAATCCGCACCATGTTGCACCGCTTGAATTTCCTCATCTTTCCGCGATGTCATCCTTTCATTAAAAATCTTCTTCGAAACCAACCCAATAATCAAAGCCCTAACATTAAACGCCCCAAGCGAAGCATACATCGACAAGTCAATTACTGTCGTCTGTCCAGCCGAAATCAACTCCCGAACTAAAGTCCCTTTTTCCTCATCAAAAACTTTCCATGTCTTCGCTGCATCAAATAAAGCAACCACAGAATTTTTAACTTCTTGCTGAACATTCTCAATGCGACCAATCAAATCATAAATAGCTTCAAAACTAAAACTATCTTTAGATTCTTTCAGTTCACTAACCACAGATTCAATCACTACCGCAATTGGATCGGTAAATTTCAATTCAAAAAGCGTAACCCAATCCGATGGCTCCAGCTCAGAAATCTTAATTGCAAACTCGGCATCGATATCAACACCTTTATCTTTATATTCCTGATAATAACCAAACGGAGCAAAAACTTTCATTGGAACATTCTTTGCCTTCAGCTCCCACTCATCCAACAAATCCTCATCTTTAACATTCTTGTACTTCATCGTCCAAAAAATCCCCATCGTATCAAAAATCAACGACGCGATATTTCCTGATTCCTCCACGCCCAAATCCGACAACGATTCAGCCATTGCCCCCAAAGTATAACTTTTTCCGCTGCCTCTTTTACCGCTAACCAAGACAACATGTGAACGCGCAACGTCCATAAAAATAGGATTCGACAACGAAGTATAATTTCCCATCGTCACAAAACTCTTCCCGATAAAAGCCAAGCCCCTATGTCCAAAAGCTTTCTTATCGCTCTCATTTCTCCCAATAATTACATCAAACGGCATGTCAATAAAAGAAAAATCAAATATATAAAACTAACTTAAAAAAATCTTTACCATATTTTCAAAATAAATCTTTCATTGGTTAAATTCCCATTGCTTTTCAAAACTCCAGCTACATATTCTTGAGCCATGACATCTACCAAGTCTGGAGTGCCATGCCGTGGCTCCATTTTAATTGGCAAATCTTCAAACACAATCGCAAAATCAAGAATAGGTGGCACTCTTAGCTCCTCTTTTAATTCTTCATAACTATTAAAATAGCTTTCATTTATTTCCATTAAAGCACTATATGAAAAAACCTCTCTTTCAACAGGTTGACCTAATTCATAGTCACCTAAAATTTCACACCCGTCAGTATGCCCTTCTTCGAACTCTGGAGAAATTGCAATTCTAAAAAAACTCTCACCACTTTTTATATTTAAATTAACACCATTAAGTTTTGAATCGATTTCGGCGCCGGTTAGTTTTGTTACATAGCTATTCCCTTTCTCTATATCATAAACAAAAACATCCTCTGGCAACTGAATGTAGAAACAATCCTCTTCTCCGGCATAATTTGCTTTCAAAAATATATTAGATAAATTTGTATTCATTTTTTCTTCAAAAGAATCATAAAATCCGATAACCGCCGTATTAGACATTACAGATGTGTCATACGGTTTCAAGATTATAAAAATAAAAAATACAAATCCCAAAAAAAACATAAACGAAATTATCATTTCAAAATGCGACGCACCTCTTTTTCGAAAATTCATTTGAGAAAAACATGAAAGATTTCTAAATCTTACTTTTTTATTAATCAATCCTCTCATTATTACCAAACATCTTAATCATTTATATAACTTCCTTATTATACGAATATTTATTTTAGAACTATTATAAAATTATGAACTAAAAATAAATTCAATTTTAATTTCCTTTTCCTCTCTATGTTCCAAACAATGCCCTTGCCCCAGTTGTAATTAGTAAAGTTATTGTTAATAAGACAAACGAATGCTTAATTCCATTTTTGATACTCCCTTCTGATATTTTGCCAATCATAAGCCCAGCAAAAAACGATTGAACCAAAATCATGACAAATAACGGCGTTGAAAATTGACTCGGATCTATATTTGTAGTATTAACATTTAGCCCCTCACCTCCCTGTAAATCCGACACCAAAGGCAAAATCTTAAATTCTAAAACCAACATAATAATAATAAACACAATAAAAATCAAATAGCCCTGCGTCACCAAATTTGAAATCGACGCCTTTCTTTCCTTCCTTAATTCTTCAATTTGATTAACTGACCCAGCAACTGATTCCAAAATTGTCTCTATCTTCCCCCCCGCTTTTTCTGCTTCACTAATCAAGCCAACCGCTCTAGAAATAACCCTACTCTTTGTATCTTTCGCAAAAATTTCAAAAGCATTCGTCAGAGTAATTCCAATCGACAACTGGTTTACAAGCTTTGCGACATGCGGAGTCAAAGAACCATAGTTTCTATTTCTCAAGTTTACAATACCTTTACTAATCGGCGTACCCGACTTTGCCATCTCAACTAAGTCCCTAGCAAAGGCCAAAAATTTCTCTTCTTTTTCTTGTTGTTTACTTTGCCCAAGAAGAAAACTAATCATAAAAGGAATTGCTCCCATAAGCAAAGCGATAACTAATAAAAAATACATCAAACTAGTTCCCTTAAACATTAGCACTGAGCCTATGGCCATTAATATCCCCGTCGAAAGTCCAAGCCAGTGCATCTTTTCAAATTTCATTATACATTAGGTTGTTTTATATTTAATACTACTAAAAAAATAACATTTACGACAGCAATGCCGAAGATACTCAGCATCAATAATGTCGTAATACTCAAGCCGCCCATCCCAAGGCCAGCAACATTCATAACAATAAACATCATCATCAAAACCAGCGGCGCCGCAATCAAAATAGAAATATAAACATCCATAAAAGTTCCAGCTAACTCTGTATATTGCTGTCGCTCCAACCGATAGTCAACCAAAAAATTTTCCGACTTTTTCTCAAGATAATTCTTCAATGCCCCACCTGTACTAATATTTGTAGCCAATCCAGAAAACAATTCTGATAATTTCTTATTCGAAGTTCTACCCGCAACATTTTTCAAAGACGTCACCAAATCATAGCCATAAATATCTATTTGAACAATCATCTTCCGAATCTCTTTTCCAATATTTGGATATTCTTCCGAAGATGCAATAATCTTAAAAATTTTTACGGGCTCAATGTTTGAGTTAGCAATCGCCGCCATGTGAATTGTTGCAAAGGGCATTTCTTGTGAAATTCTTTTCTGAACCGAGCTTGCCTCGCTAGCAGGATAAAGATAGAACACAGCCAAAGCTAAACCAGATAAGCCAAGGGGTAATGTAAAGTACATCCAATTACTCAAACTAAAGATTAGCAAAATGCCAAAAATTAAGAATCCAGCAATAAACGCTATTGTCATAGACATCACTGTCATAGACAAATAGCTCGACAACAAAAGACCAATATTCGCTTTTTTCAAATCCTTCGACAAACTATCAAACTGTGGCACTAATTTCTCCGAAAATTCTCTAAAAAATTTATTTGAAAATTTCACATAAGGATTCAGTTTATAAATAACCTTTCCGGAATTTTTTTCCTCTATTTTCTTAATTCCCACCAAAGCATCCTCTGACAATTTTAATTTTTTCAGAAATACTTTCTTGTCTTGCTCATTGATTGTAACATATCTTTTCTCTTTTGTAGACGGCGAAATATAGCTAATTTTCACCGTCTTTTTTTCTGCAGATTTTATGCCTTTCTCTGATTCTCCAGAAAATTTCTTAATGGGTGAACTCTTTTTTAATAATTCGGGCACCATATTGTTCAGCAACACTAATTGCTCAGCCAGCGATCTCAAACTTGAATTATAAAACTCTTGACTTGATGCGTCATTTTGCATACCAATCTGAATCGCACGCATATCTTCAACAATTTTTTTCTCCTGCTCCAAATTCTTTTTCAAATCTTCAAACATTTTTCCCTCCCATTACACTGGCAATTTGTCTATGTAAATCGAAAATGAAAGTCCTTAATTTATTGACTTCATCCATTTTCTTATCCGCAATAGTCTGCTCCAAATGCAAAACTGCATCATTCATAGAATCAACTAGCTGACCGACAAATTCAACGTTCACCATCTTGAAATTTCAAAGGAAATGTTATTTATTAATGTTGTTAAGTCAGGACAAATATTACTGCGCCGGCGCCTGCCCAACTACTCCATACTTTTTCAAAATCTCATTTGGCTTCTTTGAATAGTCGTTTATCACTCTCTGAACATCCTCATAACTCAATACTTTATTCTGAAACAATGCATACAACAATCTAGCTCTAATCTCAAACTCTTTTTTTAATTCATCCTTAGACAACCCAAATTTATCAGCAATTTTATCAAAAATTCTGCTATCTTTTGCATAATAAAATTTGTCGTCTGCAGGATTCCATTTAAACGGCGTATTTGTCAAAGCCGTCCCATCTGCTTCAACTTTTATAACCTCAACAATTTCTCTTAATTTTCTTGTCTCGTTTCCATTTACAATAGCATGAGTCATAATCGCCATTGCATCCAACCCATTAACTAACATAGGACTCAAACTAATTGGCGGCGTTTCCAATCTACGAATAATAGAATCAACTGAATCACCATGCATAGTAGCAATAGAAGCGTGTCCCGAAGCCATTCCTTGAAACAAAACCGACGCCTCCTTACCTCTCACTTCACCAACAATTACATAATCAGGATTTTGCCTGAATGAACTTCTAAGCAGAGAAAACATATCAATTTCTCCGACGCCCGCACTCGAAACCCCACTACGAACCACAGAAGGCAACCAATTCTCTCTCGGCAAATTCAATTCTCTAGTATCCTCAATCGAAACAACTCTATTTTCCTGTGGAATAAAAAATGCCACAGCATTTAGCAAAGTCGTCTTACCCGAAGCTGTTCCACCAACAATCATGATATTAGATTGGTACTGCAGCAAAATCCAAAAATAAGCTAACATTTCCGGACTCATAGTATGAAAACCGAGTAATTGTGTCGGAGTCCACGGCGTCTTGGTAAATTTACGAATAGTAAAAGTTGGCCCTTTCGAACTAATATCCTGAGTATATGTAGCATTAACTCTAGAGCCATCTGGCAAACTTCCGTCTAAAATCGGAGAGGCATAAGAAATATAACGCCCCGTTTTTTGTGCTAATTTCTCAACAAAACTAGATAGCTTATCCATATCATTAAACTTCACATTTGTTTTAATATTTCGAAAAACTCGATGAACAATATACATAGTTTCTCCCATCCCATTGCATTCGATATCTTCAATAAAATAATCCTGCATCATCGCTTCAATTTCATTTAGTCCAATGAAATTCCTATATAAATAATAAAACATCTTTTCATAAGCATCTTCCTCGATAGGCAAACTTAATTCTGAAATAATTAGCCTAGCTGTTTTATCGATATAATCCAAGAGTGCTTCTTTCGAATTATCATCTCCCGCCATATTTACATTCACAACTTCCCTCATAGCTTGTTCAATCCTATTTAAATTCGCTTGTTCCTCGTTAGAAATTATAGGCTCTTCAACATCATAAATAACTTCTCCTGATTTCGCATCATAATAAATATGAATTGAAACATACGGCACAATAACCATATACCTAACATCTATTTTTGTTTTATCGTCAAATTTAGCAAGTGCCGGCATCTTTGGATTGAAATCCATTTTAATATCACTCATCCCAACCCCACACAATCAGGTTATATAAAACTATTTCTTTAATTTCTTTAATCTTATTATGAATTATTTCTACTACCTAATTCACTTCATCTAATCCTACTATGATTTTGTTATCTTCACTTTTTCCCTTATTCTCAATTGTAATTCTATATGGAGTTGGCGCGACATCCAGTTGCTTTGTTCCCGAAGTAGTTTCGTCATATTGAATATCTACAGAATATCTTAATTTTAATTCAACACTCCAAGGATAGCCAGCTCTAGTAGTTACATTTAGACGCCCCAAAGGAACCGCTACATCTTCTTCGCTATATTGGAAACTAGAATCCAAAATCCATGAAATAGTCTCCTCGTCAACATCAACAATAACTATACCTTTTTTAATTTGCAAATCTACAACTCGCTTATTTCCTGTTGCTCGCTGAACTTCATAAATTTTGTTATCAATATTTCCTAGTGCCTCAATTGCTTGCTCAATTATTATCTCGTCTTTTTTCGCATTTATCTTCGGCAAAGCAGCTGCCAAAACCAACCCTATAATCGCCAAGCCAATCAAAGTATAAATTACTGTTTCAACCCAAACTTGTCCCTTTACTCCTATCACCTTTCTCATAGCTATAAGACAGCAATCTTCTTTATATACTTTTTTGTAAACATTATTCTCAGAAAATTATATTTATACAAAATTAAAAAACTGATTGGCCAAATTGGCCAAATTAAAAATTAACAATCCAATAGAGCTTTACTAGCAGACACATCACATGTCACCTCGCTATTTCCAATAGTCACAACAGGTGCAATTTGCACTTTGTCAATAGTTGTTGTATCTCCAGTAACTATTATAAAAACTTTTTCCTCGTTTGCTCCAGGTAAATCGCTTGTAATAGAATATGGAGTAGTGCTTCCTTTGTCGGAAATCAAAATCTGAACACTTGCCAAGTCAAATGTTTTAGCTCCACGTTTAATTTGTAAAGAAATATTTTCTGCATTCTTACAAGTATATCCTTCATTAGCCAATGAAATCTGACTCACAGCATCTAAGCAAATAGTTCCCCTTCCTAGCTGATCATTAACCATAGGAATGATAGCCGCCCAAACAATTGTAACAGCAGCGACGGTAATTAATATTACCAAGACCGTAGCAACAATTGCGCTTATACCCCTTTTTCTATTTCCATGAGAGAAACATGAAAACTTTTGATATATATTTTTATTATTCATTACATCCTCCTTTCAGCTAACTCTTAATTAAGATAACCCTAATAAAAAACATAAGAAAAGAAACATTATAAATGTTATCATTAAATTTTAATTAAAGAGTAATTCCTACATCCATACAAGTAAAAACTTTATTGGAATTTTCACCTCGGACATTTCCGATCAGAGCAGGATAAACAACTATTTTATCTGGCTCCGAACCATCGGACATCTTTAGAGTAACCGATTCTCTAACCGATTCTCCAGCATCAAGTTGAAAATCAAACTTGCTTATTTCTGAATCACCATCTTTAAACAGTTTAATATCAAAATGACGAATATCAATATTCCCCCTGTTTATAATCTCCAACTCGTTTTCAACTTTAACTACTTTAATATCTATAGATGAACACATTTCATCAACCGGCTTCCCAAATTTTTCAACCTGTTCGCTAATAAAACCACGTGCCCACAAAAAAATTATAGCTGCCAAAACTAAAACCAGCAATATCATCAAAACGCTTGCAATTACAGGAGAAAGACCTTTTTTATTTTCAACAACTCTTTTCATATTATTATTTGTATTTTTAATTTATAAATGTGGTTATTCACAACTAATTTTTTGAGAAGTATAAACCTTACAATTAATTTGGTCCTCTTCCATTATAAACGGCTGAACTTCTATTGTTGTTACCTGTTTTAATTTATAACCATTAATAATATTCTCATCAAAATTATAAGTTTTAATATATTCTTCACCAGGTTTAATCACCGCCCCTGTTTCATCAAAAGTATAAAATCCAAAATCCGCATCTTGACGATCATGAACTCGCAGCAAATATCCATCCACTGTAAACAATCCCTTATTTTTGAAGGTCAACGTCAAATAACCATCCTCCCCCCCTAGTACAGTTGAAACACACTCATAATCCTTAATAATAATATTAACTCCATTTGGGCATGTCTCTATATCATCTCCGCTAACATAGAATTTTAACCAACCATAGACCAAAACTGAAAGTGAAAGTGTAATAGAAATTAGCAAAACATATCCAACAATATTACTTAATGCCTTTTTATTCTTAGTTGATTGAAACAAAGCTCTCATCGCCTACATCCTTTTGCATTATAAAAAACACTTTTTTATGTTGGGAAATCGGAAAATTTATAGTTTGTTCGTTAACATCCACCTCAATACTATTTTTCCCTTCTAATTTATCAGACTCAATTTTCCATTTTCCAATGTTTTCATCATATGTATCAGATGGCAAAGAAACGTCTTCACAATTTTTGTCATGACACACTCGATTTACTATCATTTTCTTGCTACCTTCAATTTCTTCTTCTTCGACTGAGACAGGATTAATGCCCTCATTTCTTATTTCCATACCAGACACATTGTCTCCATAAATAACAATAAAATTAGCGTCCGGTTCTTTATCTCCAATGTTCTCCATGAGTAAATCCACAAATTCATCTAAATTAGCATCATCATCAAAATCGCTATAAATTGCATAATCTATTACTTCTCCCACCTCTTGATTTACCGTATAACTAAACTCGTAAAAACTTTCAGGCTCTTTGTTTACTATAGCCTGATTTGTGGTAACACCTAAACTAATCACTACCACTACAATTATAACGGCCGCAAGAAGAAAAAATTGAGCTTTTCTATTTATCACCATAATAAAAACAAAACAAGTTCCTTTATAAAACTAACGTAGGTCCAGCAAGTTGCTCAAATCCACAGTCCAGAGGTTGTCAATCATCCTCAGCTCTGCGACCCTTTAAGCACCTAAACTTTAACTTAGGGCTGCTTCGTTCCCGATCTGACCCAATTCATCAAAACAAGATCAAAAAGGACAAAACTTCAACGTCAAATCAATAACATCAACAGCTTCATCTCACGCCTTGCCTTGCAGTCCGCCATAAAGCCCATTTGCGAATAGCGAGGGGCTAGCTCGCCGACCTGACCTACAATAGTTTATACCAAGAAAGCTTTAAAAGACTTATTGTTTTACAAAATCTGAGCTCACATCGCATAATGGTATTGCACCGCTCTGCTAAGGCGGACCCTTCGGGGTACCCCGGTTCGATTCCGGGTGTGAGCGTTTAGCGAAATTGATATTTGAAGTATTTTTATACCTCTACATAAAATCTTTGTTTTTTGATAACAAAATAAAAAATGCAATAATAACAATTGCTCCGAAAGTTCCTAAGGAACTTAAAAAGATAACAATACCAAGCCACCAAGGAGTTGCTGCATCAGCGATTAACTCCGCTGTTACAACCGAATCTGCCTGAGAATTTTGTCCAATATTTGCAGAAAAAATAATCAATTTGATGAATAATGGAATCATTAGAACAAGAACAACAATCATTAAAATTTGCCTTATTTTTGATTCAGCCATTTTAATAATCCATTTCTTCTAAGTCTTGTCTCTTTGCCTTTACAACTTCACTTTTGAATTGCTTTATTGTATTTTCTTTTTCTTCAATTCTATAATAAAGTGTATGGATATTCACTTTCATTTTTGCTCTTTCACTTGCCAATCTATACGCTATACTTTTTAGGTATCTCATTTTATTAAGTTTTTCTTTAGCTTCTTTTAATTGCTCTTTAAATCTTTTAACTAAATCTTCTGCTTCCATAAGATTTCTAGGCCAATATGCCAATTCTCTCAAAACTTCTGAAATTGCTTTATTATATTTTTTCTTTGTGTCTTTTATTCCTTTTTCAGTTTCAGCTATTTTATCCAAAATCTTTTTGAAGCTTGACTTAGAAGCATACTCTGGATATTTCTCTAAATATTCTTGAACAGCATTTATTCTAAAATTATCAACATCAGAATCTTTAATTTTTGGTTTAATTGTAACTTTTGCATTCTTCTTTCCTTTCTTGGATTCTTTGAGCATTTCTTTTTCAAAATTAGTTTCTTTCACCAATAGATTATTTAGAGTTGCATATAGTTCTAGTTTTTCATCTTCATCTGCCACAATATCTTTTTTGTATTTTTGAACCAATGCCAAATTATCTTTTAATTTGTGATTCATGCCATAAAGCCACTTAACTTTTTTATTAACTTGTTCATGAGTATGGTCTAGTGCATTTTGATATTCCTCCTTGATTGCAATAGCATCCTTTTTCCCAGTTATATCTACCATTTTATTTAAAGAACTCCTTTTCTTTTAAATTCTTAGGTTTAATATCCGCTTTAAAATATGTTACCATTTTCTTAATTGCTTCCTGTTTTGTTTTTAGATTGTTTACCAATTTGTAAATTTCTACTATTCTGTCTTCTTCCTCGCTCAAGTCTATTTGTATTTTTGTCATTTTTCATTTTGTAACTCCATATATCATGGTGATACATTGAGTTATTTAAACTTTTCGGTCAAAG
>CAYNZD010000016.1:0-10554 GCA_964401675.1 Candidatus Woesearchaeota archaeon
AAGGCAGTCCATACTTTAACTTCGTAAAGATTTAAATCGAAAATCTTTCTGAGCCTACTTAAAAATTCCTCTTTGACTATCATAAATGTTCTAATGCTAAGCACTATTTAAATGTTTCTTCAGAATGTTTCAATATTGAGGAGTAAAAAAGCATTTTATAGTCGATAATTAAATTTTGTTAAATTGTATAGAGAAACTTTTATTTTTTATTTTTCCCTCTTCAGAGTGACTAAACTTTTTATTGGATTTATCAAAAGAAATTGATATTGCCCCTACTTTTTCTTTAATGAAGTCAAATTGAGATCCTAATTTATTATTAAATTCTGATAAAATTTCTAATTCAATTTCTTCTGATTTTACAAGGCTTGCCTTTTTTCGCATTGCTTGTATTTTTCTCGAGATTTCTCTTGCATAACCCTCGGCTTCAAGTTGCTTATCGAATTTAGTGTCGAGGATAACATTTATCTCACTGGCTTTTTTATAATCAAGTTCTTTAATATTAAGTTCCTCTTTAATAATTTTATTCAATTCTTCTTTGGGTTTTATGGCAGATGTAATCGTGGCTTTCGCGAGAGGCCATCTAATTCCAATTTGAGCCTTGTCTCTTTCTCTTAATGCGATTGATACTATACTTCTTACTATTTCCATTTCTTGTTCAAGTTTTCTGTTTATTAGTTTCCCATTTGTCTTCGGATAATTTTCAAGGTGAACAGATTTATTTTTACCATTCATGTCTTGATATATTTTTTCAGTTACGAAAGGTATTAATGGTGCTAGGATTTTTGTTAGTTTTTCAAGAACGTATCTTAAAGTTTTGTTTGCATTTTTATCGTTGTCGTTAAATCGGTTTCGCGAATTTCTTACATACCAAGTTGATAAATCTTCGACGTATTTTTTTATAAATGCACAGGGCTTTATGGTATTATATTTTTCAAGATGTTCTTGGACCATTGAATTTAATTCTTCAGTTCTTGAAATTATCCATTTGTCCATTATGTTGTCAGATTCTTCATAATTTTCATCTCCTTTCTGTTGATATTCTTTATAGAAGTTTGAAATATTATACAATAGAAGTATAACTTTTTTGTAGGTTTCTCTTAGTCCTTTTTCTGAAAAATTAAGATTTTCTCCACTTATCACAGGTGATGCGAGTAGATAAAATCTTAAAGTATCTGCTCCATATTCATCCAAAACTTTTAATGGGTCTGGGAAATTATTTAAAGATTTGGACATTTTTTTCCCATCTTCACCTAAGATTATTCCAGTCGTTAGGACGTTTTCGAATGGGATTTTGTCGAAGAGAATCGCAGATAATGTCATCATGTAATAAAACCATGCTCGTGTTTGCCCTATGTATTCTGTTACAAATTGTGCTGGGAAATTTTTGTCAAAATAATCTTTATTCTCGAATGGATAGTGAAATTGTGCGAATGTCATAGATCCCGATTCAAACCAGCAATCAAGAACTTCGGGGATTCTTGTGTATTCTTCATTATCAATTTTTAATTTTACCTTATCTAAACAATCTTTATGGAGGTCGATTTTTTTTGGCAAATTTTTGGCAAATTTTCTTAATTCTTCAATTGAGCCAAGAACTTTTATTTTGCCAGATTTAGATTTCCAGATGGGGATTGCGGTTGCCCAATACCTATTTCGTGTGATATTCCAGTCGGGTGCGGTTGATATGTTGTGTTGCATTCGTCCCTCTTTCAAATATTCTGGAATCCAGTTTATTTCAAGATTTAATTTTATGAGTTTGGTTTTAATTTTCTGAATATCAACAAACCATGCTGGAAGTGCTCGATATATTAATTTTGTATCACATCTACAACAGAAAGGATATTCGTGTTCCATTTTTTTTGACATGATTGCTTTGCCGGATTTTTTTAAATCAATTACGATTTGTTCATTCGTATCATGAACAATTTGTCCTGCATAATTCTTGACTTCGTTGGTAAATTTTCCATTTTCATCGACGGGTTGTACCATTGGAATATTGTATTTTCTTGATATTATATTATCGTCTTCTCCAAATGCGGGTGCTATATGAACTATTCCGGTTCCCTCTTCGACTGTTACAAAATCTCCTAAAATAAATTGGAAGGAGTTAGGGTTATTTTTGAAGTATGAGAATAGAGGTTCATATTTTTTATTTTCCAATTCTTTACCTTTAACTTCTTCTGTAATTGTATATTCGTCTTTAGATTTATAAAATTCTGAAATTAATTTTTTGGCTAATAAATAAGTATTGCCGTCGGATTTATCTTTTACGTATGCGTATGTTAATTTTGGGTTGACTGCTAATGCTAAATTTGAAGGTAGTGTCCATGGGGTTGTTGTCCATGCGATTGCATAAGTATTTTTCTCATTTTCAAGTTTGAATTTTACTGTGACGGTTAAATCTTTTATGATTTTATAAGAATTATCCATGGTAATTTCAGATTTTGCCAATGGTGTTGAACATCGCGGACAGTACATTAAAACTTTTTCACCTTCGTATAAATAACCTTTTTCATAAAGTTGTTTGAATGCCCACCAGACTGATTCAATGTAATTTGTGTCCATTGTTTTATATCCTCCTTCCCAATCAACCCATCTTCCTACTTTGTCAATATATATTTTCCAATCATCGGCATAAGTCAAAACTTTACTTCGGCAATAGTCATTAAATTTTTTGATACCCATTTTTTCTATTTCGTCTTTGGAATTTATTTTCAAATCTTTTTCGGCAATATTTTCAATTGGGAGTCCATGACAATCCCATCCCCAACTTCGTTGGACGTATCTTCCTTGCATTGTGAAAAATCTTGGAAAAACATCTTTCAATATGGATGGCAATAAACTTCCGTAATGGGGAAGACCGGTTGCGAATGGAGGTCCGTCATAGAAAATATAGGGTTTGCATTTTTTGGTTTTCTTTAAAGATTTTTCAAATGTATTATCTTTTTTCCAAAAGTCCAAAATTTCTTTTTCAATATCTTTGATATCTGCCATATTATTTACTAATTAATTAGTTATTTAAAATTATACTTTCAATTTTTCTATTGCTTCTTCTTCAATAAAATGAAGTTTTGTCGGAATAATTAGACAGAATGGCATCGAAATATTTTTATTTTTTAAATTATCCAAAGTATCGTAAAATATTTTCTGATTTTCTGTTCCGGCGTTTGAGATTGCTGCTATTTTTTCTGGAAGTGAGATATCCGTTTTTTGGGAGGATTCTTGAAGTTGGTTAATTGCGTTTTTTATTTCTAATCCAATATCAGTTAAAATTAAAGTGTGGGCTTTTATGGATTGGTTTTCTTTGATATAATCCATAAATGATGTTGGCTTGTTTGTGTGTTCAGTCCAGTTTGGCATTGAGGATGTTTTTCCAAATTTATAAAGTGAAAGTCCTGTCTCTGCAATTGTTGTTAAAATTGAAGCATTGTGGAAAATTTGATAGGGTATTTTTTGTTTTTTACATTCGATAATTAATTGCATGTGTGTTGTTGCAGAAAGTGTGTCGCCATAAACAAGAAGTGCAATGTTCTTGTTTTTTGCATCTTGAATAACGGATTCATCTTCTATTTTTGTTCTATCTAATTCTTTTATTTTTAGATTATATTGAGACTCTAATTTCTTGATTGAATATGGAAAATTTACGGTGTAATTTTCTAAGTAAATTTTATTACAAAATTTTAATGTTTCGAGGGCATCTGTTGAGATTGAATTTTTATTCATGCCTGTTCCAATTAAATAAAATGCCATATTGTAAAGTTGAATAAAGAGATTTTAAGGTTATGCCCTATTCCATACGAATGTCATAATAAAAACAAATCCTAATGTTAAAGCAATTTGCTTGTTGACAATATAGGAGATTATAGTCGCGAATGCTAATATCCATAGGGCGATTGGGAAGTAGGGGTTTTTTGAGTAAATTTGTTTTTCGTCTTTGGTTATGGTGGCGAGTGCGAATCCAAGAGGGACTGAGAGAATTAATCCCAAATATTTTATCATAAGATTTTTAATGGACTAATGTTATTAAATGTTATGAAATTGATTGATGTTCATGCGCATTTAGAGAGTTCTAGATTTAAAAAAGATTTAGATGAAGTTGTTGAGAGATTTAGAGAAGTAGGGGGAGAGTTAATTATAACTTCTGGTGTTAATTTTGTGACAAACAGAAGGGCATTGGAAATTTCAGAAAAATATTCGGATGTTGTTAAGGTTTCGTTTGGAATTTATCCTATTGATGCTTTGGCAAACGAATTTGAATCGGGGGTTCTCGACGAACATGACTCTGGTGAGCCCGAAGCAGAAAGTTTTCCAAGAGATATCGAAAAGTTTAGCGTAGATGAAGAATTGGCATGGATTGAAGCGCATGCGGATAATTGTGTTGCGATTGGAGAGATTGGCTTGGATTATAACTGGAAAGATTTTCAAACGAATGAAATGAGAGCGAAGCAGAAAGAAGTTTTTAGGAAGGTTTTGAAGTTGGCAAAGAAGATTGGGAAAACAGTTATAATTCATTCAAGGAAAGCGGAGTCGGATGCGATAGAAATTATGGAAGAGATGAAGATAACTAAGGCAATTATGCATTGTTTTAACGGAAAGAGGTCTCTAATTCGTCGGTGTGTTGAAAATGGCTGGAGTTTTTCAGTGCCACCTGTGATTGCGAGATTGGATCATTTTAAAATGTTGGCGGGAGAAGTTCCGCTAGAGCAGTTATTAACGGAGACCGATGCTCCCTATTTGTCTCCAGTTGCAGGTGAGAGAAATGAGTCGGCTAATGTTTTGATAACAATTAAAATTATTGCGGAAATAAAAGGGTTGGAAGAGGAAGAAGTTTCAAAGCAAATATTTATTAATGCTAAAAAGTTGTTTAATTTATGATAGTTACTAAGGCTAAGCCTTATTCAGAGGTGAAAAAGGGATTAAAAAAATCCGATGAGATTGGAGTCATTTCTTGTAATGCTTGTGCTCGTATGTGTGGAACTGGCGGAGAAAAAGCAATGAAGGCTTTAGCTATGAAATTGAAGAAAGATGGCTTTAATATTGTTGATGTGGACTTGATTGGGACCCCATGCGATTATAATCAGTTGAATAAATCTCAGCTTCATGGGAATGTCCAAATTGTTTTGGCTTGTGATTCAGGAATGTATAATTTAAAGAAATTATTTCCTAAACATAAAATTATTTCTGGGACCAAAACTCTTGGTGTCGGAGCACATGATGGTAAGAAAATTACCTTGGTTAGAAAAGTTAAATAGATTTTTTTAATTTCTTTTTCAATTGTGGCCATTTTTCTTCTAATGTAGGTTCTTTTGATTGGTAAATAATTCCTAATGGCATCTTTCCTGATTTTGAATTGTAGTCAAATTCGTCAGCCAATTTTTCTGCGACTTTTTTATTTGTGTTATCTTTTATTTTATACATTTGCTTGTCTTTGTTGTTGGATTCAACATTGAAGATTAGGCAGTCTTGGATTACTTCGATGAAAGAGAACCCTTTGTGATTGATTGCTTTTGTAAACATTTCAACCATATGAGGGATATCTCGCGCACTTGTTCTTGCTATAAAAGTTGCATTTGATGCAAGAGCTAATTTGATTGGATTCATCGGTTTGTCGAAAGTTCCTAGAGGAGAAGCTTTTGATGTATATCCCTGTTGTGTGGTTGGAGTTGGCTGCCCGGCTGTTAGAGAAAATGATTGATTGTCGTGGAGAATTAGGGTCATGTCGGCGTTGTATTTGAATGCATGGATAAAATGAGAGATGCCTTCTGCATATACTGCGCCGTCGCCAGCGAATGTTAAAACTTTTAAATTTGAATTTCCAAGTTTCATTCCGATTGCTGTTGGGATTGCTCTTCCATGAAGACAATTAATTCCAGATAGGTTTAGATAGTCGAAAATTTTTGCGTGGCATCCAATGTCGGTTGTAATTGCGAAATCTGTTTGTTTGTATTTTCCTGATTCAATTAATTTTGTTAAAGTTTGTTTCACACTTGCGAGTATCATGTGATTTGTGCAGCCAGGGCACCACGTGTTTTCTAAAGTTGTTGATAGGTTTGGTTTCATTTTGTATTTGTATTTATTTTAATTAGCCCTAGGATTGACGAGATTATAAAGACACCTTGGAGTGTGATAAGAATAGGGTCTCCAATATAAATACTATAAATTTCTAAGCAAATTCCTCCGAGAATCATTAGGGGGTATGTGTATCTTTTTCTGATATCTTTTTTCGAGGAGATTAGAAATGTTCCAGCAATTATAGAAATTAATCCGAGAGTTGCTATGATTGTAAATATATTAATCATAATATCCCCTCAATTAAATTTTTTAATTCATCAGAATGGAAGGGTCTGCCGTTGTATTTTAATAATCTGTTTTCTATTTTGATTCCAGTTTTCTCTCGGATTAATCTTCCGAGTTGTCCAGTAACATTACATTCTACTAAAATTATATTTTCAGCTTTTTCTAATTCTTCTTTGATTTGAGAAGAAAGAGGTTTGCAATACAATATTTGTAAAAATTTAGCGTCGAGATCTTTGATTGCATCTTTGATGGCTCCAGATGTTGAGCCCCATCCTACTATTAGGTTTTTTGAATTTTCCCTCCCGTGAATTTTTATCATTTCAAAATTATTTTGAATATATTTTTTCATATCATTATATTTTTCTGATCTTTTGTTAATATTCTCTTCAGTCAAAGTATAAGATTCTGTGGAATTTCCAAATTCATCTGTTTCATAAGAAGAGTTTTTTATTAGGCTTTCTCCAGGAATTGGTCGTGTGATTTTGAATTTTGGGGTTTTTGCTGGCGTTGCTGTTGAGGAGAATTCGGATTCTGCGAGGTGTTTGTCAGATAAAATTATAGAGAGAGTTCTAAATTTTTCTGCTAAAAATAATGCTTCGGATGTTTTTTCAATTGCTTCTATCGGATTTCCCGGAGCTACAACTATTCTAGGAAATTCTCCGTGTCCTGCTCTAAGTGCAATATCTAAATCTGATTGTGCGGTGTAAGTTGGGATGCCTGTTCCCGGTCCGGGTCGTGATGCGAGATAAACTGTTAACGGGATTTCGGATATACCTTGAAGAGAAAATGTCTCGCTCATTAAATCAAATCCGCCGCCTGAGGTTCCAGTCATTGTTTTTGCTCCTGTGAATGATGCCCCGATTGCCATACTCGCTGCCGCAATTTCATTCTCAGCTTGAAATACAGTCAAGTTATCTTTAATTTGATTTTTTGCGAGTTCGTTCATTGTTCCCGTCGCTGGTGTCATTGGGTATGCAATATATAAATCTAATTCTGAATTTTTTGCACCGATTGCTACTCCCTGACTTCCCGAAAGAGTTGAGGGTTTATTATTAAGTTTTTTTAATTGGTGCATTATTTCATAGGAATCGAATCCTTTTTTTGCAGAGAGAATTGCTTCTTCTGATTTTTTGAATTGAGATTTTATTTCAGTCTCTAATTCAGGCAGAGGAATCCCGAATATTTTTGTTAGTGTTCCGGCGAGTGCAACATTGAGATTTCTTCCTTCATTTTTGAATTGGTCTGCCGTGATTGTGAGAGCATTTTTCCCCAAGGAGTGTTTATGTGTTTTTATTGTCCGTTCATCGAGTGCTACTAAAATATCAATTGTTGCTTCGTGGCTTTCTATTCGCGTGTCGGAAATTGAAAGAGTGTTAAAATTGTGTCCGCCGCGAATTAAGGATGGATAATCTCTGTAATTAAATGTGAAATAACCAAATTTGTTTAATATATTCGCCATGATCTCAGAAACTTTATTGATACCTTGCCCAGCCTTACCACCTATAATAATATTTAATCTCATAAAAAAATTAGGGAGGGAAGTTATATAAAGTTTTGTTTGTGGTTAATTAGATGAAGGGAGTGATTGATAGTTTTGATATTGTGAAGAGTTTGCCGATGGCGAAATGGAAAATTGTAACGAAATATGAGGACCTGAAGTTGCTTGAATTTCCATATTATTTGAAAGCTGATGTGGTGGGACACAAAAGTGAAATGGGGGCAGTTGTTCGGTGTGATAGTTTAGATGATGCAGAGAAAAAGTTACGAAAGATGCATTTAATGTTTCCAAAAAATAAAATAATTGTTCAGGAATTCATTGAAGGTATTGAGATGATTGTTGGAATGAAAAGAGATGCTGTTTTTGGGAAGTTGTTAGTTGTTGGCATTGGGGGAATTTTTGCTGAAGTTCAAAGAGATATTTCGTTTAGGGCTTTGCCAGTTTCTCGAAGAGATGTTATTTTAATGATTAAAGACTTGAGAGGGGTTGAAATTTTTAGAGAGCGAGGTAAAAAATATGATTTGGAAAAATTTGTAACACTAATAGAAAAGGTTGCGTATCTTGGAGAAAAATTAAACATTAAAGAATTAGATTTGAATCCGGTTGTCGTCGGAGAAAGAGAGAGTAGGGTTGTAGATGCACGAATTGATATTACTTAGTAACTTTTCCGATAGCTTCGCACATTTCTTTGATGCTGTCAAAATTTAAGATTCCAAATTGATCCATGAATTTTTTTGCTTCTTTGATTTGCTTGCTTCCGAGAAAACAGGCAAAAACAGGCTTTCTTACTTTGAGTAATACTTTTGCGGTTTGAAGTGATTCGGTCATTCGCTGAGGGGTTAGTAAAATTATTGAGAAGTCTGTGTTTTCTCTTTCGACTATGGAAAGTGTTTTTTCGTAATCTTCGGCGGAGGCGTTGCCCACTAAATCGATTGGGTTACCATGGCTCCAGTTTGGCGGGAGAATTTTGTTTAGTCTTTCAATTGCCGATTTTGATAGAGGAGGTATTTTGATTTTGTTTGTTTCACACGCGTCGGTTGCTAAAACTCCGAGACCTCCGGCGTTTGTTATAATCGTAGCCGTATTTCCTATTTTGTTATATTTTTCTAGGATTTTAGCGACGCTGAAAAGTTGTTTGATTGAATTGACTTGGATAGTTCCTGCTTGTTTGAGAATTCCTTCGTAGATGCCAGCTTCGGAGGCAAGAGCTGCGGTATGAGATTGTGCAGCTTTTTGTCCGGCCTGAGATTTTCCTGCTTTCAGAACTATAATTGGTTTTTTACATTTTTTACATATTTCAATAAATCTTTTTCCACGTACCTGTTTTAGTGATTCAAGATAAATAGTAATAACTTTTGTTTTTTTGTCTTTGGAATAATATTCTATGAAGTCGGAGAAATCAAGTTGTGCGGAGTTGCCGATGGATACGAATCCAGATAATTTTATATTTGTATCTAGGATGGCTGAGCCGATTGCGCCTGATTGCGAAATGAATGCGATTGTACCTTGTTTTGATATTCCTTCAAAATAAGTTGTGTTGAGTTTTTGTGATGGGTCGATAAATCCGTATGAGTTTGGTCCAAGTATTTTTATATCTGCTTCATTTGCGATTTGTATTATTCGCTGTTCGAGTTCGATTTCTCCAATTTCTGAAAAACCAGACGAGAGTATTATTGCAGCTTTTACTTTCCGTTTTTGGGCTTGTCTTAAAATTAGTGGGACAAATTTTGCCGGAATTGCGATGACGATGCAATCTATTTGGTACGGGATTTCTAATATGCTTTCGTATGAGCGGTGACCGAGTACTTCTCTTGCCTTAGGGTTTACTGGGAAAACTTTTTTGTCAGAATGTAAAAGATTTTTGAAAACAGCATGTCCGACTTTTTTATTGTCTCGTGATGCGCCTACGACTGCGAAAGTTTTTGCATCGAAAAATATATTTATGTCACCCATATGATTGATTAGATTATGGTATTTATATAATTAATGTGGCGTCACACGTGACGGGCTCTATTAAATAGACAACCTTTGGCTGCATCTTAATCGAGTCACATTAATCCTTGTTCGTCGATTCCCGCATCATCATTTTCTGTTGATGCTGGTTCTGCCTGTGGCTGTGTTGTAGTTTTTTCTGCAGGTGCCATAAGATCTGCTGGACCGATAGAATTAATCATTGCCTTAAACTCTTCAAACTTGTCGGCTGGAATTCTCAATCCTTTTTTTGTCGGTCCGGTATAAGCTTCACTTTGAGTAAATTCTCTGATGTCTATTCCGACTCGTCCATTATATTCTTTAATTCCGACGACGATTTCTGTCGCAATTCCCTGATATTCCCCCTTCGAGATTTTGCCTATATCTTTTTCCATAAGTCAAATTGTTTTAAATTCTTTATAAATATTTAGGTATTTAAAAAATAAAAGAGGAGGACCAAATAACCGAAGCTGTTTAATCCTCCAACACTTAACCGAAGCCAAGTGTCTCAAATCTCCGAAGAGGCTTGAGTATAAAAGGAGAGCACCAATTTTAACGTCGCCCCTCTCCAGCTTAACCGAAGTCAAACATTCAGTCGGGATAAAAATCAGCCGAAACCGAAATTTAAGTAAACTGAACAAAAGATGATGGTATTTAGAGATTATAAAGCTTTCTAACTATTTTTTGGTGGTTACAGATAAGGTCTTGCACGGAAACTATTTCTCGGATTTCGCTTTGACCGAAAAGTTTAAATAACTCAATGTATCACCATGATATATGGAGTTACA
>CAYNZD010000017.1:0-10496 GCA_964401675.1 Candidatus Woesearchaeota archaeon
TTTCTTAGCCATTTTCCTTGGCTTAATTTTTAATTTACTTCTCTGCCACGCCCTCTTAATATGAGTAATTTTTGATGGATGAATTTTCTTTCCTTTTCCATATTTTTTTAAAACTGTCCAAAACGGTGCCCACTTCGTCTGACTTTGCGCCTTATCAAGATGCCTCTTCTTGCTGCTTCTCATTTTAGCTTTACGGCTTGCCATTATTTCTTGTCCCCCTCAATTTCATCTTCACTTTTTTCCATAACTTTCTCTCCCTTATCTTCACTAATTTCTACAGCTTCTTCAATAGTTCCTTCTTTCTCACTATCTTCTTGTAGAATTTCTACCGGTTCTATATCGGGCTTATTTGAAATCTTTAAATTATCAAAATCCAAATTACTAGGATTTTCAACTTCAATAGAATCCAATAAATCTCTACCTGCTTGAGTCAATCGCCTACCGTGCTGTAATCTTAAAACTTTTTCAACCAATCCAGCTGCTTCAGCTTGTTGTAAAATAACTCTAATTATTTTTCCTCCCGACTTTTTGAACTTGTCAGGCCTTCCTCCCCTATCTTTTCTCGAGCCGTATTTAGTTCTCAATTTTCCAACGCCAACAACTCCTTTAATATACAGCTGTCTCAAAATTGAAGCAGTCCGAATATACCAAAAATCATCATCAACAGGAGGTCTTTCTCTAGAAGTACCAGACTTAACATATATAGCCCACTCAGGAATTTCGAATGCCTCAATATTTTTAAGCGCCTCAGCTAAAGCAGGAATAAATTTCACGGGATTTTTTGTAAATATTGTTTTTACCATATTATTAAGGCTCTCTTTGCAGAGATAGATAAGCCGAAGCTTATTGACCTAAACTAACTGAGAAAATTTGATTTATAAACTTAATGTTAAGATTATTTCTCAAGCTTACAATGAAAACTCCACCCAGGGAGAGAATCTCCAGGATAAGAATATAGTGTAACCTTTTCCCCAGGCCGATAATTAAGTGCTCCAGTTATTTCCTTTCTATATGCAGAATTCATTTTTCTTTTAATTTCTTCAGAATTTCCTTGCCATTCATCTGGCATTGCCTCTTCCACATTCGCAGTAGCAAAAATTCTCTCAGAGGTAACTTCAACCTTTAAATTTCCTTTAACAGAAACATGCGAAAATCCATCAAAATATGGCCTACGAGAAACATTGTCTAACTCAAAAACTCTTTTACTAGTAGTTAATTCAGCATTCTTAATTTTCTCTAGCAATCCAGGAGTCCCTACCATGTAAAAATATTAAAATAATACTATAAAAATATGATTATACTAGAACAGTCATTTCCAACTTAACGTTGCGCTTTTCGATATTTGATAACTGTCACAACATATCCAACTAACTTATATCCAAACTTCGGTCCCAACGCTTCAATTAACTTCTTAGAAATTTTGTCAGCTTCAGTTTTATCTCGGCATGCTGATTTTAAAATCGAAATCTTCACTAACTTTTCAGTTTCAAGAATAGATTTAACCTGCTCAATAAATGCATCACTAAGTCCATTCTTTCCCATCTGTAATTTTTTAATCTGTTTCATCCTTTCTCCTTAGCATCTCTTCAAATTTTATAATATCACCATTTTTAACTTTAATTTTTTTCTGCTTCTTAACTTCCCAGCTTCCAACCTTCATTTTAGACGATTTATTCATGTCACTTCGCAAAAATTTATTTACAACAATATCTTTTTTTTCATTCCTCCAGTTTTGAGAATATTTTGCGCAAAAAATTGCAGCTTCTTTAATGTCGCTCTTGGAAGCTTTTTCTCCAATATTAACAAACGGACTTCCGGGCATGTAAGTGTGCAACAAAACATCTTTAGGTTTTGCTTCCCAGACCAATTCATCATTATTTTCTGCATCTTTTCCGCCAAACACATTCAATCCCGATAAAGTTACGAATTCTCTGAAGTTAACCATAATCAAATTAAAAAAACTTAGTTTATAATCTATTCTGTCTAAAAGTCATCTTCCGGATTTTCTTTTCGCTTCTTTTCCATTTCCTTAATTCTTCTTAACGCAGCTCGGATATTTTTGTTTAATTGAATCAACGAATCATCTAATTGAGCTTTGTTTTTTGTCCCCGTGCAAACTAATTTCCCATTTGAAAAAAGCAAAAAAGTTGCAGTTGGAGCCTCTAATTTGTAAACCAATCCAGGAAACTGTTCAGGTTCATATTCAGTATTTTCTAATTCAAGAGAAAGGGTGTTTAAATTCAAATCCAAATTCAATGCACCAGAAGCAACAATATTCTGCACGGTAATCTTTGGCCTAATGGTAACATATACTTTAATTTTTCTTAATTGCTTAATAACTTGCTGAATAACATCACGAACTTGTATAAGCGATTTCGTCCCTGTACAAACCAAATTTCCAGAACTAAAAACTAAAACAGCAGATTTTGGTTTCTTAATTCTTAAAACTAATCCCGGAAAAGTATCAGGATTATATTCAGTATTCGGTTGCGTTCTGGCTAAAGTTGTTAAAGAAACATCTTTTTCAAGCGAAGCAGTTGCAACTATATTCTGAATTTTCAACTTGGTATCCTTGTTAGAAGCGACTTTTTTTACTACCATCGTATAATACTATAAAAAATTTCCTTTATAAAGGCTCCGATTTTGCCGACGAAACAAAAACAAAAACAAAATCACTGACTTATTTTTCAACCTCTCTTTTAACCTCATTCAAAGTTGCTATATCTTTTGCATTCCTATCTCTTCTTAATCGAGTAATTCGCGGAAACCTCAAAGCATAACCTGAAGAATAAGTTGGAGATTTCTGAATATTTTGATATTGGACCGTTACAACAATTTCAGGCCGAACCTTAATTTTTCTTCCCCCAGACTCAATCAACAATTTTTCCAACATGTCTGTCATCTCTCCAAAACTCAAACCTTGCTCAGGTAATTCCTTTAGTCCCGTAGACACCTTGCCCATTTCTAATAAATCATCACCATCTCGACATGCAACATCAAACGAAGTTAACCAACCAGCCCGTTTCCCAGTTCCCCATTCAGCCCCAATAATCACTAAATCAAAATCCTTATCTTCTGGCTTCAACTTAACAGCATATCCAACACGAGCTCCCGGCTTATACGGCGCATCCAAATTCTTCCCCATCAAACCCTCCTGATTTTCAGCCAAAGCCTCCGCATAAAATTTCTCAACAACATCAACATCATCGGTAACAATCTGCTTAGCAAGAATTATTTTAAATTTCTCCTCGTGCACAATTTTCTTAATCAAATCTCCCCTCTCTTTAAACGGCGTCTTAATCAAGCTGTTCCCATTATAATAAATAATATCAAAAACAACCAACTCAATCGGAAAGTTCTTTTTCATTTCCATAATTCCATACTTCCGTCGAATCCTCTGACTAATCGCCTGAAAGTCGGTATACTCTTTCGTCTTGGCATCAAATCCGACCGCCTCAGCATCAAGAATAAAATTATTCCCCTTAACATTCTTTTCAACATACTCAACAATATCCGGAAATTGCTTAGTCACTTCTTCCAACCGCCGCGTAAAAATTTTAACATCGCCATCCTTTGTTTTATTAACCATAACTCTAAATCCATCATACTTATACTCAAATATCGCAGGCCGACCAACAATCTTAAACGCATCCTCAACGTCTTTTGCCTTCGGGAACAGCATAACTTTCACCGGCCTTCCAGGTTTCAATTTAATTTTCTCCAATGAATCACTGCATGCTTTTTCAAAAACCTCAGCGAAATCTGTAACCCTATCATACGCATCTTGAACAGCAAGAGTGCAAACTTTCTTATCATCAGAATCTTTCGGCTTAAAACAATGTATTGCAATCGCATCCCTCAAAATTCCAGAACCAACACCAATTTTCAAATCACTCAAAATAGTCCTTACAATATATTTCGCTTCTTTTGGAGTCGCCGAATGCAATAATTCAATAATAAAACCAATTTTCAAATCAACCGTCCCAGTCCCTTCAATTGTAGGCAACTTCCGCAAATTTTCCATAACTTTTTCAACACTCAACTTTTTGGAGAACAAAGCAGTTTGTTTTTTATTTTTCTTAAAAACAGACTCCACCACCTTTCCCAAATCTCCGAGCTTCTTAAATTCATTAACAACTTCAGCGTCACTAATTCCAGCAGTTTTCCCAATTGCCCGAATAACCAACTGATGCGAAATCCCCAACTCTCGATTATCATAATCCGCAAACAACTGTCCCTGTAACAAATAAATAAATTCCGGATTATCATGAATCTTTCCTAAAAAATCAGAAAGTATATCAGTTTTCTCTAAGCCCTTAGAAGTAGATTCCAATGCGTCATAAATTTCACAAATTTTTTGGTATTCCATATTTAATATTATAGAAGAGACTTTTTATATTTACTCAATCATTTTAATATAATAATTCCAAGCCTCTTGCAATATCCAATCTAAAAAAGATCGAATAATACAAACATTTATATAATTTATATAATTAAAATTAACAATATGGAAAATTATGATTCTATAAAAATTAGCCCTATGGATATCTTTGCTATTACAGCTTTCGTTATAGGTATAGGTTTTGTCGAAAGTACTCTATACACTTTGCTGAATATTAATATGTTTTTTCATCCCTCTGCAGAATTTCCAGTTGGATTAATTACACCATTAATCGGAATAATTTTTGGAATAATTGGCATAAAATCTCAACTAAAAAAATATTCAATTATTGCAATAGTCCTTTGTATATTGCCATTACTACTTAGAATTATAGTCGAAATAATAGGAGCGCTTAGCTTATCTATTTGGTGAGTCGGTATGTTAGAGGCTTTTCATTGCTCACCTCTCTATATTTCGTGCCACATTGCGCCTTCCTTTGTCTGATTATCATCTTTAATTAACAGTGATTCCGCGTTACAGACTCTGCTCAAATTTACTTTGTGAAAATTTTATTTAAAATTAATGTTATTCGCAATTATTTTCAAGGGTTTAAAAATGAAAGGGCAGTTTTTCATGGGATAATTTTATATACTTAATAATTCATAAACAATATATGAACTGGAAAAAGGTTGTAATCAAAGTTGTAATTTTAATTATAGCTTCTTATATAATTATTCATTTACCTATAATCAATTGGCCAATTATCATATTGATTGCTGACATGCTTGGTTCATTTGGTTTTCAGGATACTTCTTTTATTTGGGGGTACTTCTGGCCAATATTCTCATTGTTCTTTATTCCCCTTACAGACTTCGCACTATCAAAAATATTTTTTAAACAGGATTCTACTTTAAAAGAAATTATAATAACGACGTCAATTTGTATGTTAATTATTATTCCAATATCAGTAGGTTTAGAATCATATGATAATTCTCAATATAATAAGAGCATGGAAGAACATTCAAGAAACGAAGAGCAATATAACCAAATTTATAATAATGCTCGTGAATTTTTAAACCCCAAGTTGTGTAAAGACTTGTTAACAGCGGAATTAGATTCAATTAATCAGGATCATATTGGTTATACATATGAAAGATGTTTTGTTGATGTAACCGAATCACTTATTTTCTATAGTAATATTTCTGAAGAAAAAAAATGGAAATTCTGTATGGAAATTCCTACAGATTACGAAAGGCAAGGATGTTATTCGAATATTATATTATCAATAGATGTTGACAATAGGGTTTATCCAAATGATATCGGTTGTAATTCAATTAAAGACGAAAAGATAAATCAAGAATGTATTGATATTAATAACAGAATAAAAGCAGAAGAAAATGCATATAATCCTAATAAAATGGACACAAACTTAACATCGTGTGATTCATTAAATCCGTTTCACAAAGCTGTCTGTTATTCTATTGTGGCTAACACAAGACCTTTATGTTCAAATATTTGCAATATATTAGGTTTAGAAATTATTATAAATAGAAATTATTTTGAAAATCATATGGAAAAAACACAAAGAGAAGTCTGTGAGTTTTATTGTGAAGCAAGAGAAAGAAGAAAAACAATGAATTAGGGTAATAATGTAAACTGAATTTTTCTTTTAGTCTGTCTAGGATAGAATAAGTTTGGACTTCTAAACTTCTCCGCTTCGCTACGACCACGCTGCGCTTGAGCTTCATTTCATTACGCTCAGAATACATAACAAGGGATAAAAGAAAAATTGCTCAGCTCACAATTTTCCCAAATTTTCTCCACTACGCTCCGAAAACTTCTTTTATCCTTAATATCATATAAAAATTCAATCCTCTATAATTATTCGCAAGGCTCTTCCCACACTCTTAAGCATTTTTGCTTAGGCTCACACCAAGAATATCCAGCGCCTACAAGACATCCGCCTTCGTCAACATCCCCGCCAATAATTTTTCCTTTTTCTGTTTGAGTATTAAATTCTTCAATATCAAAAGTAATAATTCCAATTACGCCTCCAATTAATAGAGATAAAATTCCGATTATAGATAAACACAAGGCCAATTTTTTAAGGTTCATATTTTTTAAAAGCCCGAACATTTAAATTAAAATACCATTTCATTGCCTTAGCAAAATATTTCACAATAAAATAATTCCCAATCATCCAAAGGCCGCCAAGACAAAATATTGTAATAGATAAAAGAGCAAGAGCTATAGGATGAATTCCTCCAAGAGAAATATACTCAGCTATCCAGCTATTTACAATTAAAGGATATGTCAATCCCACAATAAATCCAGCAAGGCCACCGACCAGCAATCCCAAAGCCCCAGCGATAAATCCAATTATAATCCCAACAACTCCAAGTAATAAATGAATAACAAGTATAACATTAAAAAAAATTAGTGCAACTAAAATAAATATATTTTCTACATTAACATTATTACCGGAAGACTTTTTCACCTTTTTTTTCACATAAAAACAAGTACTTTAAAGTTTAAAAATGTAATGAGTAAGCACCCTTCCCAAACGTTTATAAAAATATGAATTTTTAATTATTTATGGAGATAGATGTAACCGACATAAATTTTGAAAAAGAAGTAATTGAAAAATCAAAAACAACTCCGGTTATCGTAGATTTTTGGGCGAGCTGGTGTGGACCTTGCGTGGCGTTAAAACCAGTTCTAGAAAAAGTTGTGAAAGAATATGAGGGTAAAGTTATTTTAGCAAAAGCAGAAACAGACAATAATCCAGACGCAGCATCAAAATTCGGAGTAATGTCAATTCCTGCAGTAAAATTCTTTAAAGACGGGAAAGTAGTGGACGAGTTTGTTGGAGCACAACCAGAAGCTACAATCAAACAATGGATTGACAAAAATCTAACTTAAATCCACAATCTCTTGAGCACTAATTGTAGAATTATCTTCTCCAAAACTAAAATTACCTTTAATTTTTCTTCCTTTCAAAACTTCAGGTAACCAGAATTTATCATCATCCCACATTTTTTCGAACGGAATTTTATCCAAATCATACCACTCAAAACTCATTTCTTCGCTTTCTTTAGGTTCACCATTCCAAGAATTAATTAAAAAAACATGGACCAATTGATTCCAATCTTCGTTCTCTCTATGAGGAAATAAAAAAGTAAGTTCAGCCATTTTATTCAATTTTTCAACATTAGTTTCAAGTCCGACTTCTTCAGTTAATTCTCTAACGGCAGCTTCAATAATACTCTCTCCTTCGTTCAACTTTCCACCAAACCCATTTATTTTACCAACACCAAATCCCCGCTTTTTCATTCCCAAAAGTATTTTCCCATCACGAATAGGTAAAATTAAAGTAACATCTCTCATGAAAGAATTAACATTACGGAATTAATAAAATTATCTAATTCTTTCGAGGTATAATTATCCAAGCAATAAAATAAGCCAAAACTCCAGCTCCATATCCAAACACAAAAAGAACCCACAATAATCTTATTAATACTGGATCAATTTCAAAATAGTTAGCAATTCCAGCGCAAACTCCAGCAATTATAGAATCTTTCTCGGGCGCTCGATATAATCTTTTTACTTTCTTTGCCATATTGTATATAAATTAAAATCATTAATAAAAGTATCTAATTAGTTTTTCATTATAGAATATATTACAAGAGGAAAAAAGATTGCTAAAACCCCCCAAATATTCTCTTCTATACTTGACTTATATTTTATTAAACATATAATAAATATAATCCAAAGGAGGATTTTGATTATAGTTCCCATATTTCCACCAATTTTTTCTAAGAATCTTTTTATACCGGGACCTTTCCTCATCCAATAAAGAACAAGCCTATCTAGCGCAAGATTAGCAACAATAGAAGTATATCCTATTGCCATAGTAATAAAAATAATCATTAAAATTATGGGAATTATTACAAATAGAAAAATCCAATCATTACCTGATGAGAATACATTTTCTATCATTCTCAATGAAGTGAAATACATAAAAAATCCTATAATAGAATAAAAAAATGCACCCTCTATGTTTTCAATTCTCTTACTATTATTTAATGCTAATGGTACATATGCCATAACAAATACAATAATCTTCTACTTAAATAACTTTAGAATCCTAATTTCCTCTTCGTCTATTCGCTCTCAAACTTGGTCTAACCTTTGGAGCTTTAACTGGAGAATTTCTCAAACCTCTAGCTTTTCTAGCAGTAGATGTAATTCCTCTCAAAGCTCTTTTCTTTGGAGCTTTAATAAATTCACCCAACTGCTTATCGCTCTTAATTTCAGGAGCAACACGGTCAACTAAAATTACTTCAAAGAAATAATTCATTCCGTCCTTTCCAACCTGATAAGAATTCAAAACTTCCATATTCGTATATTTTCTAGCCACTCTTGTTTCGGCAATCTCCTTATAGTTCATTCTCAAATTTTTTCTAATATGTAATCTCTTAGTCCGCCTCGCCTTATTCGGTCGTGACCTTTTATGTCCACCACGTTTTACTTTAACTCTAACAACAGTTACGCCCTTCTTGGCCTTATACCCCAAAGCTCGAGCTCGGTCCAGTCTCAATGGCTTATCTACTCGAGTAATCGCTCCACATTTCCGCCACTCAATCATTCTCTCTCTAAGCAACTTCACATCCGGCTTTTTCCAAGCTTCTCTTAAATATTTTACAATTCCCATATTCCTTTTATTAAAAATTCCTTTTTAAATCTTTCATAATGCAAGGCTTTGCCTTTTTAGTCGCCTCTGCCTTTTTAGTTTTTGCGTAGAATTAAACGCAGTCCGAATAGTGTGAAACAAACGAAAAGTATCCGAATACTAGAATACAATAATCATTAAAAACTTCTTTCTTCAAACTCCATTTATGGGTTTAACAGTAATTTTGATAATAATAACCTTTTTAGCTGTTGTTGTTGCATTATTTGGAAAAAGATTTTGGGACTGGAAAGATAGACCTCTTGTAAAAGTTGGATTTGGAAGTCAGTCTCCTTATTCTATTCACCCCTTTTTGAATCCAATGGGAATGCTTTTTCGTATAAAAATTGTTAATGAAGGTAAAACAGTGGCCAGAAATTGTAAAGTAAAAATATTATCTGTCAAATCTAAAGAGGGAAATAGTGTATTAGACAAGAATGAACCAGATATATTAAAATGGTCTGGTGCTCCAAGAGATATGGGATTTAGGATAGACCCCGAGGACATAAATTCAATAAAGGACATAAGCCAATTAACCCCTATTTTTAGAGAGAAGAAAGATATTTCACCTAAAGGAGGATGGGAATTTTGTGATTTGTTTTGGGTTGATAGTGCAACAAGAGAAGTTGTTTTTTCTTCTACGGGAGGTAGAAATTTTACTTGTGAAGATAAAAGATATTTTGTAATAATAGAAATTTCAGGCGATAATTTTGAACCAATAATAAAGGAAATTAAAATTTATACTCCTTGTAAAATGGATTGGACAAATAACAAGATTCTCTTTGCTGGGGTTGAAAAAGTTAGGAGTATTTTCCAATAATAGTCAAATTATATACCAGTGCCTTTAAGAGAATCTAAACAGCTAAAACCATAATACAAAAGTCTTAATCTAAATGTTTTTTTATTTCTTCGGCAATTTTATCAAATATTTTTTGACTAACTATTTTTCTTTTATCTTTGTTATAGTGATGTCCAAATTCTTCATCATAAAATTTTTCACCAGCAAATTCTACCGGATTTCTATATCTTGCCCTAAAATGGAAATGAACATGGGGATGTGGTTTTTCAATATTTGGCTTATAGGCATTATTCATTAAACAACTCCAATTAAACATTTCAGCATCAAAAGTTTTCATTAGAACGTCTTCCAATTTTTTTATTATTTCTAGTAAATCTTTCCATTCTTCATCTTTTAAATTTCTTAATGCTCCAACATTTCTTTTTGTGTCTAGTATACACCTACCGAGGTCATATTGATTATCACAAAGAATAACTTTCCAATGGTCTGTTTCAAAAAGAATGCTATTTTTCATATGTTCCATTTTTTAATTAATGAGCTCGCTGTGATGAGCCTACCCCAACCAATATTTAAAAAATTTGTAAGGG
>CAYNZD010000018.1:0-9050 GCA_964401675.1 Candidatus Woesearchaeota archaeon
AATGAGCTCGCTGTGATGAGCCTACCCCAACCAATATTTAAAAAATTTGTAAGGGCATTGAACACTGTTCAAATTCACAATGAGCCCGCTGTGATTTGAACACAGGACCTCTGCCTTATCAGAGCAGCGCGCTACCTGGCTGCGCCACGGGCTCATTTATTTCTTAACAGAATTTCGATTTATAAAACTAACCATTACCCTTTAAATTCAACAATCACTTTTTCTTTTTCAATATGATATTCTATAACCTCGACCTTCAGGGGTATAAATTTCACATAACATTTATCTCTAGAATATGCCCTAATCTCTAGTCCAGTTGCCAACTCCGTCAAAACAATATTCTCTTTTTTCTGAATTCCAGGAGCCTCAATCTCATAAATAATCATATCTGCAAGTCTCCGAATTTTAGATTCTGCATTAACTTTTGGCAAGCCAACCCTTCTCTCAATTTCTTCATCTGAAACTTTCGGCAAATTTTCTTTTTTCTGCGGTATTTCACGAACGACCTGTCCCATTTGCGGAATGCCTTTCGCAATTTGAATCTTAATCCCTTTAGGCATTCGCTGACCATTAAAATCCACATTTCCCATCTGCTTTTCCAATTGTTTAACCAAAGAATTCACAACTTTTTCCATTCCAAATGGCAACTTCACCTCATCTTGTAGTTTCCCCATAGAATCATCTCTACCTATCATTCCAAAATTATCCCTCTCCTGAGTCGCCTTAAACGAAGCTCCGCAATGCGGACAATAATTAAAATCATCCTTTACCTTGTTTGCACATGCCGGACACTTTTTTTTAAACATCTTTATAAAAAACACCTTTCCTATTTAAATATAATGTTCTACCTTTTTTACAAGATGTTCTAAGGAATGAACCTCTCTAGTAATACCCCTCATGGGACCAAATTCACGAATAAGATAATAAGAAGAAAATTTCTTAACATGCCGAACTTCTTTCAAGTATCGGGTCCCAATTGCCGCAATTAATAATCTGCCTACCGCAGAAACAGCAAAGACAAATAAAAGAGGATTCATAAATGAAACATCAATCCATACTAATAATGAACCCAGACTTGCTCCGATAAAAAGACCAACACCAACAATCAAATTCATATAACAAAGTCCGAAACCTCTTTTTTCTTGATGCACTGCATCATAAACATAGTTATTCGCAGCCAAATTATAACCGGCCCATGCAAACCCACTAACAATCTGAGGAGCAATTAATAAGTACAATTTAATTGCTAAATCACCTTCAATAAAAATAGAACCAATCCACAATAACGGCGCAGCGATAATAAGCCAAGAACAAACTTTAAGCAATTTAATATTTCCAAATCTATCAGAGAATTTTCCCAACAATGGTAAGAACATTAACTGAAAAACGATAGCAGAAACAATAATCATCATATACCAAGTATAAGAGAATCCAAGGTCTCTTAACATATAAACTACCCAAAACGGACTGGCTATTCCTACCACAGCACTAAAAAGACCTCTAAATAATGCAAACCTTCCAAACGGAGTTGAAGGGGCCATTTTTAAAAATTGCCAAAATGAAAATTCATCTTTCTTCCTAACCTTTAGTCTGGGTTCATATTGCCTTGCTAAAAGTGTCCATGAATAAAATCTAGCCAATGCTCCAAATGCGAATATAATTCCAAAACCTAAAAGAGTGTAACCTAAAACATCTCCTCCAGCTCCTATTTTTTTTGTGCTATCTAATATTATAGCCCCAATAACTATAGCTATTAATCCAAAAGATCCTGCAACTCTGTTTCTTTTGGAAAAATATTCTCCACGTTTTTCTTCTGGAACCAACGATCCCATCCAAGAAAACCATGCAGGATGAACAATTGCGCCAAAGGAATAAAGAAATCCGATAAGTGCAATTAAAATCCAAACCATATGAGGCACACCCATATAAAACAAGACGCCGACTAATATAATTGGAACCCAAAGAAGAATTTGCGCAAGGAGACCCCAAAGAATAATTTTTTTTCTAGAAAATTTTTCAAGAAGCACCGATGATTTCAACTGAACAAGGCTTGGCAACAACCCAATAATTGCATGCAAAATTCCCATTTGTGCTGCGGTTGCATTCAGAGCTAAGGCAAATGGGGAAAGATATGACAAGCCAAAACTTGAAGATACCGAAGCTGCCGAACCCTCACGAATACTTAACTTTAAACTTTTATTAATTTTTTTTTGAACAACCGGGTGGTCAATTCTAACAATATCACCTTTTTTTGACATATTAAAAACTAATCAGAAGAATATAAAAAGATGTCTGTTTATTAATAAGTATGCGTGGATAGTATAATGGTTCGCATGTGAGCTTCCCAAGCTTGAGATCCGGGTTCAATTCCCGGTCCGCGCATTTAGGGAATTGAGCCCTGTGTGAAATTTGCCCCGAAGGGGTATGCAGCTTGCTGCCGAGGTCCGCGCATTTTTCCGGGAATTGAAGTTCAATGTCCGAGGAATTCGCTTCAAGCAACACTAAATAAAAATAATGTTGCGAAATGCAAATTTTGAGAGGTCCGCGCATTTTTTAAAGCATACATTAAACTTTTATATTACTTTTATATTACTTAATCATGAAAAAAAAATTTTACATTACAACAACAATTCCTTATGCCAATGCGCCCCCTCATATAGGGTTTGCTCTTGAACTTGTTCAGGCAGATGTTTTAGCCAGATGGAATAAGTCCGAGGAGAAGGATGTTTTTTTCTTAACAGGAACCGATGAGCATGGAACAAAAAACTATCAAACCGCAAAAAAACAAGGGTTGAGCCCCGAAGAATTTGTAACCAAAAATTCAAATTATTTTAAAGAATTAACAGAAAAATTAAATATATCAAATAATTATTTCATTAGGACTACTGATAAAAAAATCCATTGGCCAGGAGTTATTGAAATTTGGAAAAAACTAGAAGAGAAGGGAGCTATTTACAAGAAAAAATATACTGGGTCATATTGTTCTGGATGCGAAAGATTCGTTACAGAAAAAGATTTAGAAAATGGGAAATGCCCCGACCACCCTAATCTTAAAATTGAAAAAATTTCTGAAGAAAATTATTTTTTTAAGTTAAGTAAATACTCTGATAAAATTAAAGAGATAGTCGAGAAAGATGAATATAAAATTTCTCCGAAGAAATGGAAGAATGATTTTTTAGGTTTAGCCAAAAAAGGATTAACGGATGTCAGTTTTTCAAGAGATGTTAAGCATCTTCCTTGGGGAATTCCTGTACCAGGAGACGAAACTCAAGTAATGTATGTTTGGTGTGAAGCACTTGGAAATTATTTAACAGGAATTGGATATCCCGATAAAAAATATAAAAAATATTGGCCCGCAGATGTCCATGTTGTAGGTAAAGACATGCACAGATTTCATGCAGGGATATGGACTGGAATGTTATTAAGTTTAGATTTACCTCTACCTAAAGAGTTAATTGTGCACGGATTTTTAACTGTCGACGGGAAAAAAATGAGCAAATCTACCGGAAACGTTGTATCACCTTTGGAACTTTTAAAAAAATATCCCGCAGATACCTTAAGGTATTTTTTATTAAGATCAATTCCATTTGGGGATGATGGAGATTTTTCAGAAGAAGCTTTAATTGATAGGCATAACAATGAACTTGCAAATAAATTGGGCAATTTGGTTTCACGAACTTCAGCTCTGGCAGAAAAATATGGAATTGAGAAAACATCAAACAATTTATTAAAAGAATTAAAAACAAAAAAAGTTGAAAAAAAAGTTGAAAGCTATGAATTTGATAAAGCACTAAATGAAATATTTGCATTTATTGATATCTGTAACGAATTTGTTCAGTTAAAAAAACCATGGGAATCACATGATAAAAAAGTAATTTATCAGTTGGTTGATTCAATAAAAGAAATCGCAAAACTACTTTCACCATTTATGCCAGAATCATCAGAGAAAATTCAAGAAATATTCAAGACAGAAAAAATTAAAAAAGCTCCAGTTCTATTTAATAAGATATAAAATGGAAAATATAATTGAATTTGACGATTTTGAAAAAATAGATTTAAGAGTGGCAAAAATTGAAAAAGTAGAAGACATTGAAGGAGCAGATAAGCTCTACAAATTGGAAGTTAATTTAGGCGACGAAGTCCGAACAATTTGTGCAGGCATTAAAGAATTTTATTCTCATGAAGAGCTTAAGGACAAAAGAATAATTGTATTAACAAATTTAGAGTCAAGAAAATTACGAGGCATAGAATCTCAAGGGATGTTATTGGCGGCTTCAAATAAAGACCACACAAAAGTTTCATTAATTTCTCCAGATCAAGATATTGAAATAGGAAGCGTTGTAGGATAATTTAAATTATTACAGCCCAAACAATCTACCTAAAAAGCCCTGTTTTTCTTCTATGCTCTCTCCGGCAACTTTTCTGGCAATTTCATTATATTTTTTAGAGACTTTACTTCGTGGATGAGTATGGCAAACGGCATCTCTTAAATTTAAAGCTTCTTTAACTGCCTTATCTTCAGGAATGACCCCAATAATTTGTGTTTCTAACATAGATTTTATTGAAGATAAAGGCATTTCGTATTTTACATTATTATGTCTAGTAACGATAACTCCATTTACCTCTTTTTTCATTTGTCTAGCGACTTTAACTGCTTTCAACGCATCCGTAACTGCGGGCATTTCTGGATTAGTTACTATAATAATTTCGTCTGCCGCTTCTAATACAGCGATGACTTCTTCTCCAAATCCAGCCGCAGAATCAACAATAACATAGTCACAAAGTGTAGACAACTTATTCAGAATTTCAGGAATTTTTTTAGTATTAAATTTTGTCAATTCTTTAATTGAGAGCGAGGATGGAACAATTTTAGTTCCCGATGAATGTTCGTAAATAGCATCTTCAATATTAGCCTTTCCTTTTAATACATGATTCAGTGTTACAGGAACAATTGGAGCACCTAGTTGCAATCCAACATTGGGAGTATTCAAATTTACATCGACGATAACAACCTCTTTTTTCAATTTATTAAGTGAAATTCCCAAATTAATTGCAGTAGTAGTTTTTCCGACTCCACCTTTCCCTGAATTTATAACAATTATTCTAGCCATTTTTAATTTTGAAATATTTGAAAAGGGCCCTCGTGATTCTTAAGGCTACCATTCTAAACAAATGCATAATTATCAGAAAAACTTGCTTTATAAGCTTTATTCAGCTCAATTTTTCAAATTTTTTTTAGTTTCATCAATAAATTTTTCAACAATTTCACAATATTCACCTAACTTTTCCATATTAATTTCAGTTGTTCTTGTTGGCTCAATTATCTTCAAATTAACATTTTTTCTAAATTCACCATTCCGCGTTTTATGTAAGTCAGGTATTCTTTTGAAAAAAATATATAACGGAATTACATCCTGCACAACCATGTTCCTCGAAAAATATTTTTTTACAAATTCAATCCTCTGTTTGGGGTTCGTAGGCATAACAGGAATACGTCCATCCTCAACTTTTTTTTCTAAAATAGCGTCAAAACTAATTTCAATTAAACTTTTCCACCGAGCCAACAAGTTTAAAATAACATCACAAGTTTTTGTATATTTTAAACTAACGTATAAAAGATGGTCGGCACTCGTTTTTTCCTTAATAATTTCTTCAATCATAACCCATTACCTTCTAGCGCAATTAAATCCACGCCATTAACCTTTTTATATCTGTCGGAAATTTTTCGGAAATGCCGAAATTGCAGTATTAACAGATTTTATAAATTCATCAATTCTCGTCGCTGTTAAAAATCTATATTTCCCACGAATCAACAAAATAATCTTTTCTCCCTTCGCAAATTCAATTGGTGAAACTTTTTGCGCTTGCCCAATCTCAATTACTTTTGCCAAGTTCTCAATTGTTATATCATCTAAATATTTCGGGGCTACTTTTTTCAAAAACTTATCTAAACTCCCTTTTTTTATATTCTCATAAATAAAAAATGCACGAATTAATTTCGAAATTGCTCTAACTAACTCATTAATCACTCCAATCAAAAATCTTTTTTCAGGATATTCTGAATATCCTTTCATCATCCTTTCGGCAACAGCCAAGTGATATTTCGCTTCAATAAAATTAGCAACACAATCCATGAAACAAAAAATGGTGGGCACTTTATATTAATTATTATACTATTCTTTCAATTCGATTATTGCTTCAGCAATATCCCCATCACTCTTTTCCAAAGCCGCTCTAACCTCATCTTCACTTTTCCCAGTCTGCGAAACAACCATTTCAACATCTTCATCCGAAAAACTTTCGACATTTTCGCTAACGGCCTCTCCAGAAACCTGATAAGTCTCCTGACCCTGCATTTTAACCCTCAAAACTGAAGGGTCATTAATAACCAAATTCCCATCATCCATTTCAAATACAACTCGATTAACTGGCAATTGCGTTTGAGAAATCCCCATTTTTTTCATCATGCCCTGCATTTTCGCAGCATTCATTCCAGGAATCATTTAATAAAATATTCGAAGCCCAACAACAATAACAATCACAGCAATAATCATTCCGACAACTGCGCCAGGTCCAAACTTTAATTTAGAATCATATTCTTCCTTGTATCGCATCAATCCGCCAAATCCAGCCGGCATTGACGTGTTTTCGTTCGCCATATAAAAACCAACTAAAAATTCTTTTTAAATCTTCCCAAGCATTAAAAGTATTGCCTAAATTTCTCCAAAACTTCACAAACCAATTCCTTCTCGGCCTCACAAACATCTCTCTCCAAATCTTCAACGTTTCCCTTAGCGTCAATCTTCCTCTGCGCAACAATCTCTCCAATATCATAATCTCCTTCAACAACATGGATAGTCACCCCACTCTTTTCATCTCCTGAAGCAATCACTGCCTCATGAACCGCCCGTCCAAACATTCCCTCTCCTCCAAATTTCGGTAACAACGATGGATGAACATTAAGTATACGTCCCGGATATCTAGAAATAAAATCATCGCTAACTCTCCTGAAATAATCAACCAAAACAACCAAATTCACATCACTTTTTTCAAAAACATCCAAAATCTCATCCTCATCAGAAGTTTTGCAGATTATAGCTCCAATTGAATCACTAAATTTCTCAACAATCGTATCAACAACTTCATTCTTGTGCGAAGCCAAAATTCCAATTTTCAAATCCATAAATAATTTACTCCTTCATTTCAATCTTTTTCTTTTCGCCCATATAAGACTGCAACACTTTCGGAATATTAATAGAGCCATCTTTGTTTTGATTATTTTCGAGAATACAACACATTGTTCTTTGTACAGTCATAGCTGTTCCATTTAATGTATAAACAAACGCCTGCCCAATTCCAGTATGATACTTTGTGTTCATCTTTCTTGATTGATATGTACTTGCATTACTAGTACTACCTAACTCACGATATCTATTTTGTGCTGGAAACCATCCTTCAAGGTCATAAGTTTTTGCCATAGATCCACTAAATTCACCAGAGCACAAAGCTACAACTCTATAGGGAATTTCAAGCAACTTAAAAATTTCTTCCTGGTTATTTATAATTTCATTAAAAATTTCATCAGCATCTTCCGGCTTACAATAAGCAAACTGCTCCACTTTTTCGAATCTATGAACTCTAAAAATTCCCTTAGTGTCTTTTCCGTGACTTCCTGCCTCCTTTCTAAAACAGGAGCTGAGCCCGGCATATTTGAGAGGCTTTTTAACATCAACTATTTCATCTTTATGAAATGAGGCAAGAGCGTGTTCGCTCGTTCCTATTAAGTATAAATCTTCTTCCTCAATCTTATAAATACTTTCTTCAAAATCTTCCAAACTTACAGCACCGCCAACAGCTTCGCGATTTAGCATATAGGGAGGCTGGATAGGGATAAAGTTCTTTTTTATTAAAAAATCTATTGCAAATTTTTGCAATGCATGATTCAAGAGAACGATGTCGCCTTTCAAATAATAGAATCTAGAGCCACTAGTTTTAGCTCCTCGCACACTATCAACCAAATCTAAATTTTCAACAATATCTTCGTGTCCTTTTGGGGTAAAATTAAATTTCGGTTTCTTGCCCCATTTTCGCAACTCAATGTTATCTTTTTCATTTTTCCCAGTTGGCACCGATGCATCCATAATATTTGGGAGCTTCATCATAATTTCCTTAATCTCCTTTTCAAACTTCCCAGTCTTCATTTCAATCTTATCAATTTTTATCGGAATTTCTTTCGCCTCTAAAATCAATTTTTGTGCTTTGTTTCCCCCTCCACTTTTCATTAATTTATTTATAGATTCAGAAATTTTATTTCGTTCTGCTCTTAAATCATCAACTTTCTTTTTTTCTTTTCTCCACTTCGTATCAATTTCAACAATCCTATCAACAAGTTCCAATTTCTCATCTTGGAATTTTTTCCGGATATTTTCCTTTACTAAACCAGGATTCTCTCGAATTAATTTAATATCTATCATATTATAAAATCGTCAATTATATATTTAAATCTATCTTTTTAAAGTTCATAGTCATTACTCCAAAATTATCTGTCACTAGTTTTTAATTCTGTATCTACTCCCCATGGACGAAATTTAAGAGAAAAACTTATAAGCAAATTATCACTCCAATATATACATTAGAACATATAGTTCTAAAAACAATACAATGGGAGACAGTTTCGATTTATTTTTTAGAAGAAAGCCAGCCATGATGCTAATAGCGCTCAAAAAAGTATCGAGGGCAAAGTACGGTTCTCAATTAGCAAAAGAAGTTGATTGTACATATTCTCACGCCGTAAAAATTCTACAAACTCTTGAAGAACTCGGACTTGTCAGTTTTGAGAAGAAAGGTAGAATAAAAATTATAAAACCAACGAAAAAAGGGACCGAAGTTGCAGACCACATAGAAGCAATCAGAAAATTGGTAGCTTAAGCATAGTTTTTTAAATAATTTTTTCTCATAAGTTTATATGGCTTCGTAGCTCAGCCTGGTTAGAGCACTAGACTCTTAATCTAGGTGTCGGGGGTTCAAATCCCCCCGAGGCCATTTTTGAA
>CAYNZD010000019.1:0-8570 GCA_964401675.1 Candidatus Woesearchaeota archaeon
CTGCGTGAAAAGTTCCGTCAGTTATCATTAGAAGCGTGTCTGCTGATTTGTCAAATGCTGATGAGTTACAGCCAAGAACATGGGCTTTGTAATAAGCGCCTTGCTTAATTATGACTTTTTTTCCTTTTGATTCTAAATATGATTTTATTTTTGGAACTAGCCCTATGTATTGGATAGTGGCAGCTAGTGAGATTGTCTTGCCTTTTAGATTGTCTAATAAATCATATCGGATTCCTAAATCTTTCAATTTTCTTCTGGCTTCTATAAATAACACACTCACAGATTTATTTATATTATTGGTTGGGACACGCTGTGTTTTCATAGATTTCTTTCTCTTTAGAAAAGAGAAATTTCTCGCAAGTAGAGAAACTTGTTTTGGCGAACCGTGGGAGCTTCGCTTGGAAAAATCTGAGATTTTTTTCATAGATAATCTAGAAATGTTAGCTTTTTAAGGATTTTTAAAATCTTTCAATTTCGTCAGACTTTGGAATTTCTGAAGTTTCTGCTGCGCCTTTTTGAATATCAAAGACTTTGGACGGTGTAGCAATTACTATGTTTTCTCCGAATCCTGCAATTTTGCCCTCAAGTGCTTCAACTGTTTTTTTGATTTTAGAAATTGCTCTTTTTAATTCAATGACATCTTTAGATTTTAGGGTCCTAATATCTATAACTGCTATAGTATATCCTTCCCGAAGAGAGTTTAAGATTGGACTAATATCTTCATAAACTTTTAAAACAAATGTTTTAATAAAAACTTTCGAATCTGATTTTTCCTGTTCTAAATCAATTTCAATAAAGTCTGAGGTAAATTCGTCCTCTTTTCCCATCATTCTACTTATTTTATCAAATATCATAATATAATTTCACAGAATCAGTATTTAAATATTTATGTGATTAAATGTATTTTATTTAGTTTAGAAAATTATCCTTGAATCTTTTTCATTACTTCTTCCCGGATAGATTCAATTTGTTTGGAGAATTCTTTTTCTTGTTCATCAATAGTTTTCATTCGAACTTCTATCAATTCCTTCTTCTTTTTCATGTCTTCAAGAATTGCTTCCTTTGTTGTCTTAATTATCACTTGGTTCCCTATAACCCTAGAAACTTCTCCTTCGGTTTTTTCGACTTCTTTAATTATTAAATCTGTTTCATTGGACTCCATAACGAATGCATTTTTCTGCATCAGAAGTTGTTGAAAATTTTGCTCCATCATTTGAAGCTCTTGGATTTTTCTTTGAGTTTCCTCGTCTAGGTTTGCTAGTGGATTCGCTGATGCTTGTTTTTCGCTTTCTTCCATTATTAATCTGAGCTCACTGTTTTTATTTTGGTTCGTGGTTTATAAAAGATTCGTGAACCACATTCGGGACAAACAAATCTCTTTTTTAATTCTTCTGACTTTAATTTATTCCCACAATGAAAACATTTGTATCCTGCCATTTTATTTTTAGCCATAAAGGTTTTTTAACCCTTTAGGTGAAATGCTCCTCCTGCAAATTTCTTTCCGCATTTTGAACAAAGCCAAATTGAACGTTCTTCTCTTTTAGCTCGACCTTTGCAAAATGGACACTCTTGTCTTATTCGCTGTTTTTTCTCCACGGCTATAAGCTTGTGCTTTATCTTTCCGTATCCTGCGCCAAACCTTCCTGCGCTTCCGATTTTTTTCTTTTTTACTGCCATTTTGATTTTAAATGGGGCCACGCAGATTTGAACTGCGGTCGCGAAGTCCCAAACCTCGAATCATACCAGGCTAGACCATGGCCCCATGAATTTGAGGAGTTTTTTTGATTAATAAAGTTATTCCTTCTTTTTTTCTTCTTTAGCTGGCTCTGCTGGCACTTCAGCTTTCTTTTCTTCTTGGGCTGCTTTTTCTATTTCTTCAGCTTTTTGAATTGCTTCTTGTTGTGCTGCGATTTCGGCAAAGTAAGTATCTAATTTTTCTCGTTTTTCTGAATCAACATCAGTTTTTTTTGCTGCGATTTCTTCGGAATATTTCCCTTCGGCAATTTCTTCTAAAACTTCTTTTGGGTCTTTATTTTCTATTAGAACTCCTAATGCTTGACAAGTCCCAATTATTGATTTTACCGTTGATATAAACTCGCTTGAAAGCATATTTGCATGCTTAGCTTTGGATATGGATATTATTTGTTCAATAGCCAAATTTCCTACTTTTAATTTTAATCGTGCGCCCGAGGCTTTTTCTATTTTTAATTCCTTTTTTATTAACTCTGATGTTGGCGGAGATAATACCTTTATGGAAAATTCTTTTGTTTTTGAATCAACCGTTAAATGTACAGGAACTGTGACTCCTTTAAATTCTGCCGTCGCCGAATTCACATCTGAAATAACTTGTCCCATGTTAATTCCCATAGGGCCTAGTTGCTGTGCAACAGCTGGACCTGGAGTCATCTTTCCGCCTTCAACTAATAATTTTATAAGTGCCATTATAATTTTTTGAAAAGTTGGTTTTTAAAAATTTGCATTTTGAAAACCTAGCTTATTCTTCTTCAAGGTCCTCCCTTCTTATTACTCTTATATTATCTAGCTTAACAGTAACCGGAATTGGAACTGCTGCACCCAATAGAGAAACAACGCATTCATTTTTGGGTTTATCAACTCTGACAACTTTTGCTTTTTCATTTTTGAAGGGCTCTGAAATAATTTCAATAATATCATTTTTCTCAATTTTTATATCTGCTGCGACTGGCTCAAGCATTTGCTTTATCTCTTCGTAAGTTACCGTTTCTCCGATTATTCCTTTCACGTAAGGTAGATTAAAAACTGCGTCCTCCGCTTGTTTGCGATCTGGAGCTTCCATAAAAATATAACCTCGAAGTCCATGTGGTCGTGCAATTGCATAAATGTCAATTTTCTTTTCTTTTACTTTATCGGCAACCATTTCTAGGGCCTTGTCTTCTTTGTTCGTAGTAACCTTTACGATATAAATTGAGGATTCAAACTCTCTTTTTGGTTTTTCGGCTTCCTTTTCTATTTTTGTCTCTTCTGGGGCTGGCTCTTCTTTTATTTCATCTTCTGGGATTAAAGAAGGATTGGTTGAGCCTTTTATTTTTGGCGCAAAACTTTCTTCGCTTGTGCTACTATCATCGTCTTCAAGGTAGTCAAATTCGTCGTTATATCCAATTTCCATTTGTAAATTAGAGCTTTGCTCCAGCTAGCTCTTAAAAATCTAAGAACTAGATATCATTTATTGAAAGTTATGGTTTTTAAATATTTGGGTGAGCTAGGCCATTGGAGTTATTGTTTTTATGGCTATAGAAATCGCAAATCCCATGGCACCGATAACAAGAAGTCCAATTGCTGTGATTTTTGAGATTGTTTTAAATTCTTCCATATTTGGTTTTTTTAACAATCGCCACACTCTGATATATTTGTGATATTGCGAGGAAATTTGTCGTATTAATTTGTTTGCCATGTTGATTGTAGATATTTTGACTTTTTAAGAGTTTTGGAGAAATTTTTAGAAAGCATTCTTTTTGTCAGTAGACATTCTGATAAGCTAAAAATTTTTGGTGGCAATTTTATTCATCAAAAAACTCAATTCCAAGTTCTCCCTCTATATCTCGTCTTCGAACTTCTTCAATAGGTAATTTCTCTCCTGATATTTGAGGGGATTTAACACCTGTGATTATTACCATAACTTTTATTGATTTTTCTAAGTCTTTTGAAATTTTGGCACCTGAAATTAATTTTGCATTTGGAGAAAGTTGCTCGCCAATTTTTTGAACAATTTGCTTGTATTCGTCAAGAGATAAGTCTGTTCCGCCAATTACATTTACCAATGCTCCTTGCGCATTCTTGATATCAACGTCTAATAATGGATTATTTAGGGCCTTGTCTACTGCTTCCATTGCTCTGTCGTTCGAATCGGATTCTCCCATACCTATTAACGATACTCCGCCGTTTGCCATGATTGCTTTAATATCTGCAAAATCTAAATTTACTAATCCCGATGAAGTTACTAATTCAGTAATTCCTTTGACTGCATTTGTTAAAATTTCGTCTGCGACCTTAAATGCTATTGGCAAAGGTAAGTCTGGGGCTAAATCAAGTAGTTTGTCGTTTGGAATTACGATTAAAGTGTCCACAATTCCTTCCATTCTCTCAAGTCCTTCCATCGCATTTTCTATTCGTTTTGCCCCTTCGACCGTGAATGGCAAAGTCACAACTCCAATTATTAAAGCACCTTGCTTCTTCGCTATTTCGGCTACAACTGGCGCTGCTCCAGTTCCGGTTCCTCCGCCTAGTCCACAAGTTACAAAAACCAAATCGGAGTTTGCTAATTTTTTCTTAATTTCTTGCTGCTGTTCTTTTGCAGCCTCTGCCCCAACTCGTGGATTTGATCCAGCGCCTAAACCTTTTGAAATTTCTCGGCCAATTAAAATTTTATAATCTGCATTCGCATAAAGTAAATCTTGCGCGTCGGTGTTTATTGCTATTATTTCTCCTCCCTTAATTCCTACCTCTCTCATTCTTGATGTCGTGTTTCCTCCTGCTCCTCCTATCCCAATAACTTTAATTCGCGCAGTTTGCTTTTTCAGAATTTCCTCTAGCTCTTTATCTATTTCGGAGTTCATATTATGCTGAGGAATAGATTGAAATCCAAAATCATCTTCTTTTTCTAGCACGTCTTCCATATTAAAATTTGGAGGAATGAGTTTTTAAGGATTATTGGTGTTGAGTTCATAAAATTATTCTTTTGTCTCTTTCTTTTCTTCAATAATTTCCGATTCTATTTTTAATCCTAAAATTTCTTCAAATTTCGGTGCGAGCATTTTTATAAGTGGCTCTAATTGTTTTTCAACTTTGAATGTGATTATTTTATCCTTTACTTCAAATTCAAAAATTTTCTGAAAAAGAAATTCTTGCATTGCATTGATTTTTTCTTTTTGGTCAGTTACAGCTTTGTTTATTTTATATGTATAAGTGATATCCTTTCCTGCAAGTGGGTTATTAAAATCAACTAGCGTCCGTCCTCTGTCGCTCGATAAAATTTTTACAAGTTGTCCATCTAGTGAAAGTTGCATCCCTCTAGCTGGTTCTATTTTTTGTTCATGAAAAAGTTTTGTTGGAATCATGCGAACCATTTGTGAATCCCGTTTTCCGAACGCGTTCTCTGGAATAAGATTTACCGAATAAGATTTACCAACATCTTTCCCAATTAAATCGTCATCGAAACCTTTTGGAAGCATTTTGTGTCCAACCGATAAAATAAATGGTTTTATATTTTTTATATCCAAGTTTGCCTTTTTTGCATCGCTTTCAATATTTGTGTCGAAAATTTCGTCTGTATTTGATATTTTCCCAGTAAATTCTACTTCAATAAAATCATTTTTGCTAATTGTCATAGGAATTTTTGGGAATTTGAGTTTTTAAGGTTTGGGGGAAGTTTTATAAATGATTTTTTTTTCTGAGTATCATGGTAGCAAAAGTTATTGAAGCGACGGAAATGCGAGTTGGAACTTATTTATTACTTGATAGTATTGCGCATCAGGTTAAAAAAATGGATATTTCTAAGACTGGAAAGCATGGCCATGCAAAAGTAAGATTTGAGGCTGTCTCGGCTTTTAGCGGAAAGAAAAAAGTTATGGTTGTCCCAGGACATGATAAGTTTGAGGTTCCTATGATTGAAAAGAAAAATGCGCAAGTACTCTCAATTTCTGGAGCTATGGCTAGTTTGATGGATAGTGAAAGTTTTGAAAATATTGATTTGGAAATTCCTGAAGAGTTGCAAGGTTCCATTAAAGAAGGTGCTAATGTCGAATATTGGGAGATTGAGGGAGATAAATTACTTAAGAGGACTATCTGATGGCAACCAAAATTCCTGCTACGCAAAATAGGTTATATAAGAATGCGTTTGTCTGTAAGGAATGTAAGCATAAAATGAAAGTTGATCCTCAGAAAATTTTGACAGGAAAAGTAAGGTGCCGAAAATGTTCTGGCAAAGATTTTAGGCCTGTGCGAAAGAAATAGTTTTTTAAAGCAAGTTTGTCTTTTTAGTTAATGGTAGGCTTTTGGATTTATGACATTGGATTTATGATTTTATTCAGTGCCTTTGTGGCATGGTTTTTGAATTATCATAAAAAAAATGTAAGCAGAGAGGGAATAATTTTTATGTTCCGAACAAAGTTTGGAATCAAGGCGATCAAATATATTGGGGACAACTTTAAACAAATGTTGCATGGAATTAAATATTTGATTATCTGTGTTGGATTTGTATTGATGGGAGCGATGCTTTGGATGCTAGGGCAAACAGTTTCTATTTATTTATTACATCCTGAAATTACGAAATTAATTAAGGCGCCGCCAATTGCTCCACTGATTCCCTATTTCCCGAAGCTGTTTGGGATGGAAAGCTTCTTTCCTCCTTTTTATTTTACTTATTTTATTATAGCCTTGGCCATTGTGGCAATTGCTCACGAATTTTCTCACGGAGTTTTTATGAGATTATTTAAAATTAAGATTAAATCAACAGGATTAGTTTTTCTTGGCCCTATTTTGGGAGCGTTTGTTGAAGAAGAGAAAAAAGGATTTGAAAAAAAGAAAAAGTTAGAACAAATGACGGTTTTAGGAGCTGGAGTTTTTGCTAATGTTCTTGTTGCATTACTATTTTATGGCCTCTATGTTGCATTCTTTTTTAGTTCGTTTACAGCGTCGGGATATATTTTTAATTCGTATGGAATGTCAGCTGTCCCATTGGAAAATATAACTGGATTCGAAAAGTTTGGCAATCTGACTAAAGTTATTGCCGATGATGGAACTTATTATTTGGATGAACGTTTGGCTGTCCAGCTAACTCAGAGCAATGATGAATATTTGATTGTATATCATGAGGCGCCGGCTATATTGGCACAAATGCGTGGGGCAATTATCCAAGCTGATGATGTGAAAATTACTGGGCAAGATAAGTTAAGAGAATTTTTGGAGAATAAACATCCTGGGGAGAGTGTTCGATTTGTTACTGAAAGCGACGAGGGAGTTAATAAATATAATATTATCTTGGGAAAACATCCTGAAAATTCCACTTTGGCTTATCTCGGTGTTGGGCATAATGTTGGAGAGCCTAGGGGATTTATTCAAAAATTCTTGGGAAAATTTATGAGCTTTAAAAAAAGTTCGACTTTATACAAAACAACATGGGATGGGGGATTTGTTTACTTTATTTATTATTTGCTTTGGTGGATTATGATTATTAATTTACTTGTGGCTTTATTCAATATGATGCCTCTTGGAATATTAGACGGTGGAAGATTTTTTTACTTGGCAATACTTGGCATTTCAGGGTCGGAGAAAGTTGCAAAAAGGGCGTATAAGGCTGCGGGATATGTAATTTTATTCATATTTTTATTAATGATGTTTTTTTGGTTCATTGGGCTAATGTAATAAAATATTTAAAGGGCTTTGTCGTTGAAATGTTGAGCTTATGCTCTAACTAAATGAGGTGTATAAAATATGGCTTTACCAACAACTCCAAAACAGTGCATTATTAAGATTAGATCTCTTAAGAAGCAAGTGACTGCTATGGAAAAAAGAAAGAAGACTCTTTCGGCTGCTCCTAAGAAAAAGACAGTGAAGAAGAAAGCAGTGAAGAAGGTTGCTAAAAAAGCAGTGAAGAAAAAGGCTGCTAAAAAAGTAATTCGTAAAAAGAGACGATAAATATATAAATTTTTATTTTTTTATTTTGATTAATTTTATAAAGTGTTTTAGAAGTTAGTTTTTATGGTTGAAGAAAATCTAAAGCATAATTACGATATTGAAAAAGCTAAAAATGTTTTAGCAAAAGAAGGTTATGGAGTTGTGAGTAATCATAGTGCTGTGAAAATTTGTCTTTGGACAAAACACGCTATTCGTGGAGATGGTGTGTGCTGGAAAGAAAAATTTTATGGAATATCTTGTGCTGGATGTTGTCAAATGACTCCTGCTTTATTTTATTGTGAAAATAATTGTCTTCATTGTTGGAGAAATTTAGATTATACTTCTAATAAAAAAATAAAAAATGCTGATGATCCAATAAAAATTTTGGATGGAATCGTAGAAGCTCGAAAAAAATTATTGAATGGATTTAAAGGAAGAGATGGAATTGATTTGAAAAAATTTGAAAATGCACTTGAGCCAAAATTATACACAATGAGTTTATCTGGAGAGCCAACTTTATATCCAAGAATAGGAGAAATGTTTAAAGAAATCCGTCGAAGAGGTGCTGTTTCTTTTTTAGTGACCAATGGTTTGAACCCTGAAGCATTAGCTGGATTTAACGAAGAAGAGTTACCTACACAAATTACAATTTCTACTAATGCTCCGAATGAAGAGTTGTTTAAAATTTGGCATCGATCTACTAAAAAAAATGCTTGGGAAAAATTTAATGAGAGTTTGGATGTTTTGAAAAAATTAAAGGGTCGGGTTCGGAGAGTTGTTCGCTTGACTTTAGTTAAAGAAGGATGCGGGAAGTTTGGTAAAGTTACTAATATGGCAGAAAAAAATGTTGAGGAATATTGTGATTTGATTAAGAAAGCTGAGCCAGATTTTATACACGTGAAAGGATTTATGTCAGTTGG
>CAYNZD010000020.1:0-8306 GCA_964401675.1 Candidatus Woesearchaeota archaeon
AAATCCAATGTATCAACAATCGCCTTCGGTATCTTAATCCGATGACCTGTCTGAATACTATTATCCTTAAAAATTATTTCTGCCATGCCCCTTCTAAATACTGTCGTACTCCTTTCATTATACCTAATGAGGGTTTTAAAAAGTATTTAAAGTTTGTGATCTCACAATTATTATCTAAAATATATCTTCAATTCTTCCAGCCTATTTCTTTTCACTAAGTAAAAATCTATATCTAATAATATTAGCAATCTTAACCCCAACAAAAATTATTAATATAAATACCAGAATAATTAAAATAATTAAAGACCAACTAACCCCACCAAATGGTTTTTCGACATCACAAGCATAAGGACACGGACCGCCACAATCTATTCCAAACTCTCCCTGATTTCGCACTCCATCCGAACAACTAGCACATGAGGAGCACGGACCGCCACAATCTACTAATAATTCACAAGAACCATCATGGCAATTAGTAATTCCGTCTGCACAATTAGGGTCCTCGGTAAAAGGACATACTTGCATCTCAGAAGGTGGAGGAACACTAAAAACAGAATTGTTACAATAATTAATATCATAGCATTTTGTCAATTGAAAACCGCAAAACCTGTCATCGTAATTATTCTGAGCACAAACTTCCTTTGTTGAATAATAATCTTCTGGAGATAAAACCCCTATATCAAAAGATTTTTTGGCATTTTGGCAAACTTCCCAGTCATCACAAACCCATTTTTCAGTTAAAATAACACCAAGACTGGACCCTCCGCCACCACCGCCACCACCGCCACCACTAGAAACTTCTTGTACAGGACAATCAACATTAGTAACGCTGATATTCCAAGTTTGCGAAGTATCCAATAAACCATCACTTGCAACAACTGAAATATTATAATTTCCAGAAACTCCACAACCGAAAGCATAACTGTAACTATCACTAGATTTATTTTCATTCTCCTCTTTCAAAACTCCGTTAACATACCAGTCAATATCCGGCACCGTTCCATCATCATCACTTACTGCTACATTAAAAATTGTTGTAGTAGTTCCAGGAACTATTAAGGGTGTTTCAGGAGTATAACTTGCAATTGTCGGCGCCCGATTCTCGTCGGTAACTGTAAGACTAAAACTATCACAAACAGATTCTGAATTATCACTTCTTGGAAGACACAAACTAATATTGTCATGAGCACTTACCAATGGATTATCTTCAACGCAAACAACCAAAGAGTAAGTTAAGCTACCGGAACCTTGATGTCCTTCTAACGGCGTATAATTCATAACTCCAGTGGAACTATTTATATCAAATAGATTTTCATTATTGCCCCAACTTATATCAAAATTCATAGCTCCACCAGAAGAAAGACCGTCCTCTGTATCTAATACGTTTTTTTGGTGATAAAATGTAGAATCAGCTCCACTCATCCAAACCGTTTGCGCCCCAATATTTTCCATCACAGGAACATTATTAATTTCAATAACTGTTATATTTATCGAGGTACTATCACTTTGCCCATAAGGGTCTACAACAGAAATAGTTTCACTATAATCTCCCAAATCGCTTTTCCCCAATGGCCCAGAAATTATACTGAACATATTATATATATAACTTTTTTTCCCAAGATAATCTGTATAAAAAGGGTTAGGAGGAGAAATAGAATCACTCAAACTATCTTCATCAACATCCGTCGCATTAAATCTTTTATCTAGTCTTTCGTTTTCACAAACAAAAACATGATTATCTATATCCGCTAAAACCGGAGCAGAGTTAGGAACCTCGACCGTAAAGATAACATCTTGAGTTACCCATCCAGCATCCTCTTCTTGAGAAGAGACAGACAACAAGTTTTCCCACCGAACCGCATTAATAGTTATATTCGGACTAAATGCCGTATCCTGCTCGATATAGACGCCATGCTTCATATCATAAAGGGAAAAATTCCATCCCCCCACCGGATCAACAAAAAAATCAGCTGAAACATTTAATGGAAGAATATATCTATAATCACCACATTTCGGATGATTCAACCCCGAGCAAGTATAATCATTGAAATCATAAGTTATATCCTCAGGAGTATGAATAGTAATAATTCTAGGAATTCCCTCAACATAAATTCTTACCAAACCTGACTCGACTACTTTCCCAGTCATAACTACAGGAGATAAGGACACCCCAAAAAAATGAAACGTCGTCATATTCAAAAAACCCAACACTAATAAAAACAAAATCAGCAGCACTACCCACGCTCTTTTACTTTTCATTAAATAATAAGCAATTCGTGATATAAAAAGCTATTTCCCATTAAACATCTTTCCTATTTTTTGTATTTTTTGTATTTTTTAACAAAAATCTTCCCTCTCCAGAATAAAATCCCGAGAACAGCCAGACACCCCATGAAAACACTACAAAGAATATAATCAAAACCTTCCCTAATTTTCAACTGAACCACACGAGAACTCACTTCGCTACCATGATGCAAAATTATTTCTGCCTCAAATTTATCATCTGTAATTTCTACACTATTCAAAAACCCTATAACTGTTGCAGTTCTCCATGCTCCCAATTCAACAACAGGCGTAACAAACCCAACATCTTCCAATCCAAGAATTTTTACTTCTGCATATAAATCATTCATATTACTATTCCACAAACTTTCAACCTCAATTTCAAACTTATCAATCTTATTTTTCCCAAACTCTCTGGTATAACTCAAAATTCTTACCATCGGCTCTCCAACCCTAAATGGATTTTTTAAATAGGCAGTCCTCTCGTCATATTCAACAATAGCAATCACAAAATAATCTCCAGCAGAATAACTTGAATTATCAAGAGTTATACTGAACATCTTTGACTCCATGCCACTAATCTCTATACTCTCAATTTTAACAATTTCAATTTTTTCATGATCTTTATAGACCTCAATTTTCGGCTCAACAACAACAGAGCCATTTCCCTTACTGAATATGTCCAAGTTAACATTAACATTTTCTCCGACATTAATATTTGGGACACTTAGCCCTAGCTCGATATATTCCTCAGGATAGGGAACCTTCACTTCAATAATCCCAACAACTTCTCCTGCTATAATTCTAATTTGATTAATGCCTGAACTATCCACCTTTGAGGGTAATTTCAAGGAAGCGACAACCTTTTCACGACCTGAAATTTTCTTCTTATCTAAGCTAATATATTCCGAGAAACCTCCTTCAACGGATAAAGCTACCCTGGAACCCCCATCAATAACAAAATTAAAATTAAAATCTCCTTCGTAATTTGGTTCAAAATTAACCTCGTAACTTCTCGGATTAACACCCGAAATTGCAAAAACACCACCACACACAAAAATACAAATTATATAAAACATTATCACCTTCATAATTTTATCAAATAAACAAATTATATAAAACTAACTAAAAATTATTTTTTCAATTTTTTCCTTAACAAAAAGAACCATAATAAATTAATTAGCACTAATAAAACAATCACAACTACTAATATTATAATCAAATTATTTGACTCTCCACCACTGTCTGAAATAACATAACCCAAGCCAATAATCGTTAATTCGTTTTCCTCAACTTGAAATTCCAAACTCTTTTTTGAACTTTTATCGTCATAATAAATTGAAACATCTGCATCATAATTTCCAACTTTAACCCCTGCAGTATCCCAATAAGAAACAAACACCTGTTTAGACAAACTTTCAATATCATAACTTGCCGAATCAAAACTTGAAACAACATCTCCTGCTTCGTTTTTAATTCTTGTTTCTATATGAGCATCGTTAATAATCTCACTCCATTTATTTTCAATAAGCATTTCTAATTTTACAATTTCTCCCAAACTAAAATCATTAACATTAATCTCTTGCAATTCCAATTCCTTAGCACCAACACTAAAAGTTTTTTCTAAATTAATCTTTCCATCATCATAAATCACCGTTGCCGCCGCCCTATAATTTCCAATAGGAACATCTGCCTTCCACTTGTAGATAATTTCCTTTTTTTCTCCACTAGGAACTTCAATTGAATTTGTATTAAAACTATCAACTTTTTCATTCAATGAATTATAAATATCAACATTGGCTCTCACTGAAGTTAAATCAAACTCTCCATGGCTAACAACTGGAAAAACAAAAGTTGCCTCTCCGTCTTCATCTGCATTATAAATAATCATATCTGAGGTAGCAAATTTACCAGGATAAAGAACATTGACATAAAGCTGACTAACAACTGCCAACGTTGCCAAAACTGCAGAACTTCCCAGTTCGCTGCTATCAGGAATCTCCATAATAAACACTTTTCCAGTACGAAGTCCAGGCTCTAAACTTTCAGGAAAATTGATATTATAATTTACTGTCTTCGACTGGTTTGCAGGAATAAAAATTGTTTCAGAAGAAAGAGTAATATATTCTGCCAATTCTCCTTGGGCCGACAAAATAATACTTATATCCTTGGCTCCAGAATTAATAACTTCCAGTCCAATATTTTTTTGAAGTCCAGGTTCAAAATCAATAGTAGTTCTTCCGGGCGTAACTCCCAGAGCATAAACTGAACTAATCATAAAAATCCCAATCAATAATAAAACTAATTTTTTCATCCCATTTCTCCAATAAATTTAACTCCCTGTGACTCCATCTCTTCATCAACTTTCAACCTTACATTATCAATCATCTCTGTTCCATTATAGATATCAACATTCAACTGGACATTTCCCGCATTAACAACTCCATAATTTTCATCGTCAATCTTCCTCAGCTCCAAATTAACTTCCGACTTAATCGTCAATATTTTAACATTACTATTTAGAATTCCGGTAACCTTCCAATAATATTTCCCTGGCTCCAAACTTATTTTCAATCCATCCTTAATTTTATATTCATCAGGGGTTGTAAAATCAATATTGTCGTCAATAATCAAGTTCTCTGCTTTCTCTATTGAGAAAAGAATATCTCTCTCAGAAGTTTCATAATTATCTAATGGAGCAATAACTAACGGATTAACATACCCTACCAAAAAAACCAGTGTAGCCAAACTACCTATAATTAAAACCAAATCAATTTTCAATAAATTATTATTTTTGCCCTCCATGGATACACTCGGTGCCATTATTCCGCCAACTCCGCTAAGAACACGATAGATGAAGATTTCATTCCTGGACTTTCTCCAGATGGCACCGTCATATTAATGCCTACTTCAACACTATCGCTATCATCGCTATAATTTAATTCGTTAACTGCAACAACATATGCCGTCAAAGGCATATTAAACCAGCTCGTTATAGACCCTGCCCAATCAAAGGAGCCCTCTTCTCCGCTAACATTGCCTACCTTGAACTGATAATACTCGCTATCACTTGTTTCTGAAGTCCACAATGAAGATGCATTCACACTTACATTTACCAAAACAGTTCCATTATTTTCTAACCTAAAAGGCGCAAGCCCCTCTTCAGTGCTATTCGATTCTCCAATCGCCAAATTACCAAAATAAATTTCATCAACAATCATACTAATGCTTACCTCCGAAGAAATATTAAACGACCAATCAGAACTCCAACTCCCATTCACTTCTCCATCATCTGCCCTCACTTTCCATTTATAATAATATCCGTTATCATATAACAATTGCAAATCTAGCGAAGGGGTATAATTTGAAGCAATCATTCCAATCTCATACCTAACATCAAGAACAGAAGGATTGTTCCCGTAATAAGGAGTTATATTAATCTCATAAGTCATACTATCGTCATCTGCATCACTCGCACTCCAATTAAACAGGGGAGTTCTATCAATAGTCGATGAACCATCTACAGGAAAAGATAATGTAACAACAGGCGCAGCGTTGAGAATTGTTAAATTACTTGAATTGACCCAATCTGAATATTCTATTCCATCATAAAGTCTCATGCCACAAGACCAGACCTGATATTTTGTCGTGTTTCCGGAATTAAGAATTGCGCTAAAATTTGTCCCGCTTACAACTCCAGAATATTCAGCACTTAAATTTAGAGCATCATTCAAATACCATTTTATATACACTTTTATTCCATTATCGTTAATATCACTGACAAACGCATTACATAAAAGATTATCTGAAGTTATATTATCCCCGCTTGAAGTATTCAATGAAACTACAGGATTATTCGGCGGACTATTTAATCCATAAAAAACTCCCAACTGATTAGTATAATTATCCGAACTCGACCCTCCAGAGATAATTCCGCCAACAAGACTCGTATCGAAATTAACAGAATCCATACTTTCTCCTCCTCCATCCGTAACCAAATAATTATCTGCATAATTCTCACTAATAGGAGCCGAAACAAATGTAAGAATTAACAATAATAAAAATAAGCCAACAACAAAATGATCACAATCTTCCATCGTCAAACTAAACAATTATGATTTATAAATATTTAGAACTCATATCTATCCTCAATAACTACTGTTGTAAGCATTCGACAGGTATAAGATTAACTGTTTGGTTGTTATACGTCACAGGAACTGGCTCACAAGAACTAACAGCCTGCACGAGTTGAGCAATTGCTTGTTCATAACCATACTGCGCTCCACCCTGATAAATTTCCATTTGATTTTGTAATTTTGCATCAGAATAAAAACTATATCCAATATAACTCAAAGCTCCAACCAGCAACACCGACAACACAATAATCGCAATAACTATTTTCTTCATTTTAACCTCCTTATACTGTTAATATATATTAAAACTAATTTAAAAACTCTTTGTTTAATTTAAAAACTTGAAGTTCCCAAAAACTCAACTACACCTTCGGAAGCATCTTCATTTTCCGAAATCATTTTAATTAAATCTCTTAAAAAATTAAGTTTATCTTTTCTCATTTGCTCATTAAGAGAATCTGTTATATTTGATTCATAATCATAAGATGCTATCAACTCATAATCTCCAATTTTATAATTTCTAATTAATCTTCCATCTACAACTTCAGACTTAGTAGTTTTTATTAAAACATCTCCAAATTCTTTAATAATAACTTGCCTTTCCTCTTCTGTTAAATTTTCTAACGAGACTTTTGGAACTTCTAATAAAACCGATTCATTCCCTCCTTCAATTTTTCCTTCTTGTAAAACAGTAGATAAAGAAATAATTTCATTACCTTCATAAACGAAACTTATATTCAAATCTCCTTTACTAAAATTTAAATTAATAGTAGAAATATTAATTTCAAAAACCTGCAATTCGTCCTCTAAATAATCTGATCCAAAACCCTCTTCTGTTTCAAAATAATCCGTAGAGACAACAACACTATCTCCTGAAATTTCAAATTGTATCTCTCCGTCGTCAAGTTCTGTAGAACCACTCATTACACTTCCAGAAACCAGCTCTGCCGTTTGCCCTTTTTCTAAATTATAGATAAAAGGACTATCTACTGAAGTCTTCCCAGAAACAATTGTCTCAAGATTTAAGGTAACTTGACCAGTCGGTGTAAGCTGCAACAATGAAGCAAAACTTCTAAAAATAGATGAAATAACATTTCCCGTTATAGGCGCGGCTTCTTCTTTGACTTCCTCAGAAACTTTCTCTTCTTTGACTTCTTTCTCCTCGGATTTAATTTGTTTTTCAGTTTCTTCTTCAATTATTTCCTCACTAACTATCTCAACCTCACTCACATCGCTTATTACTTCAGCGACTTCTTCAGCGACAATATCTTCTACTGCTTCTATTTCACCTATCTCTTCAACAGCCTCATTTTCTTCTAAGATTTGTTCAGAAGTTTCATCTGTTATTTCTTCCTCAGTTTCATTTACAACTTCAACAACTTTTTCTTCAGTCTCATTTACAACTTCAACAACTTCTTCCTCGCTTGCTCCTCCATTTCCACCAGGAGTTATTTCTTTTTCCCCAGATTTATTTTCCTCTATTTTTTTAGAATCGGAATATAAACTAAATTCGAAAGAAACTTCTGGGTAAATTTTCTTGACTCCTGCAGAACCATACCCCATTCCATTTCCAGAAATATTTTTTTCTTGAATATAATATGTTCCCTCTATCGGTTCATTAGAAAGAATATCTCTTAAAGCAAATTCTTGTCTTTCTCCAGAAGTTTCAAAAATAACTTTTGAAGAAGCGGGAATAAATTCTCCATTAGCTAAAGATAATTTTAATATTCCATCTAAATTTTCACCTTCATGATAATCAGCATCTAATTTTAAAATAACTTTACCAGACAAATTAACCTGGAAAAAATAAAATCCTAAAACCAACAAAAGAACAGATGCAAAAACTATAAGATACTTTTTCCCCTGCTTCGAAACAATTTCTTTTTTCAT
>CAYNZD010000021.1:0-3024 GCA_964401675.1 Candidatus Woesearchaeota archaeon
CTAGACTCTTAATCTAGGTGTCGGGGGTTCAAATCCCCCCGAGGCCATTTTTGAACCGCCGACTGTCAGGGTGAGCAATTTGCGTGAATTTTTCTCAACGAAGTGATTAGAAAAATTTTAGTGTGAATTGTGAATATTCAAATCCCCCCGAGAACATATTATACTTCATTCTTTCGTTTTTTCAAGTATCGATTAACTCCCCTCTTTGAAAGAACCAAAACTTTCTTTGGGTATTTCTTTTCAAGTCCTTTAAGAAACAAATAAGATTTCCCCATTGGTTTATGATAATCTTTATAACTCCATATAAAATTATTAATCAAAGCTCTCATTCTGTTTGGCTCTCCGTATATATTTCTTTTAATATGCCGTTTCAAAACTCTAAACATTTCCCGCACTGCATGCGTTCGAATAATAATAATAATTTCAGCCCTCTTGGGCATTTTCCCCAAATAAGTTTTTCCGGCACCATAAATTATCCACTTTTTTCTTTTAGATATTTCATCTACTTTTTTGGCTTTCTCTTTTTTATTTCTTTTTATAGTGTATTTCTTTATCCATGCTATGTCATCCAAGTCATAATGAGGAATACCAAGAATATTAGAAAGCCGTTCAGATAACCAGTTTTTTCCACTTCCAGAGGCCCCAGTGATAAAAATTCGCCCATACACATTCTTTTTTGCTACCATTTTTACTAAAAACAATCCAATTATTTAAACTTTCAGTTATCAACTCTAACAGTATTTTTGCATTTCACACACTGATAGAATTTCGACTCAGCTTCGTCCCCAGACCTCATTTGTTGAATCCAGAAGTATGCTCTCTTTGATTTACATTTATTGCATTCCCAATCGGTAATTGGATTAATATTTGATTCTTTTTCATCAATAACAGCCACAGAAACTTGCTCATTCATTTTCTCTCCAATTTCCATATTAACTGTTCCTTTCGCGATATAACTACATCTAGGGCAACCAGCCTTCGTCTTCTTCATTAAAAGAATTGCACCACACTTCGGACAAAATTCCATTGATTATCCAAATATTATCAATATATAAAATTAACTACACATGCCTCTGTCGTAAGAATTCCGTCCGCCTTCAAAAAAAATCAATTTTGCCCATCCAATAAAAGACACTCTGAACACAGCTTTCCCAATAATTTGTTCCTCAGAAATATTTTTCTCTCTACTCAGTTGATTAGAGTTGGTCTTATAATTATCGCCCTTAGTAGCATAATTATCACCAGCTTCGACCACTCGATGAATTAAGGGATACTTTGACCCCCCATTAAAAATAATCACATCACCAACTTTGATGTTTTTGGCTCCAACTACAAATATAACATCGCCCTTACTAAAACCATTTTGAAAAATCCAACCCTCACTGTCTTCCAAAGAAATATCGTAATTATCATAAACAGGGCTTTCGAAAATTCTTTCAAATCCATCCTCGTAATGATACATGGAACACGACTCAACAATCACTAATGGCAAACTTGTTCCAGTGATTAACGACAGCCCCGGAAAGAAAATAAATTTAATTATCACAAATGCCAACAATAAAGTTACTACAAACGACGACCAACTATCTTCTTCTAAAAAATTCCACGCCTTTTTTAAACACTTCATAACCCAAATAAATAATTCTCATTTATAACCTTTCGCACGAAGATATTCTAGTTAGAAACTTAGGGAAAAAATTATAAAGTCAAACTTCAATATTTGTTAAGCAAAACAAATAAATAATATGATTATTATCTACTTTCAATGACAAAAAAACAAAACAAATCAGAAAAAACAATTAAGCTAAGAGTTGTTGAGGCACTGCAGGATGATGCATATAAAGGGATAGTCAGGATTGATCCAGATTTAATGCAAAAAATAGGACTCGACAGAGGGGATATAATTTCTATTAGGGGAGACCGAGAAACATATTCAATTGTAGACAAAGCTTATCCAGCTGATCGAGGCGAAGAAATAATTAGAATGGATGGGATTACAAGAAAAAATTCCAAAACAGGGATTGGAGAACAGGTGAGAATTGAAAAAGGAGAAGTTCAAGGAGCGAAAAAAATTACAATTGCACCAGCACAGAAAGGAGTCATGGTTAGAGGAGATTCAAATAATTTTAGGCGAGGACTTCTAGGAAAGCCAGTCAACAAGGGAGACATTGTAGTTATGGGTGGTTCACAACAAAGACGAGATTTGATGTCAGAAGAATTAGGAGACCTCTTTGGTGGAGACATGGGAGAAATTTTCAATCAAATGGGGTTCGGCGGAATGCCAGGCGGGCTAACACAAGTTCGTTTTTTAATAGTATCTACTACACCAAATAAGCCCTGCATCATTACAGAGGAGACGGAAATAACATTAAATTCGAAAGCGGTTGAAATTTCCGAGGACACTATTTTGCATATTAGCTATGAAGATATAGGTGGACTAACGGAAGAGGTAAAAAAAGTAAGAGAAATGGTTGAGCTTCCATTAAAGCGCCCAGAAATATTTTCTCAATTAGGAATTGAACCGCCCAAAGGAGTGTTGCTTCATGGACCACCAGGAACAGGTAAAACATTACTGGCAAAAGCCGTAGCGAGCGAATCGGAAGCACATTTTATATTACTAAACGGACCAGAAATTATGTCGAAGTTTTATGGAGAATCAGAAAAGAAAATTAGAGAAATATTTGAAGAAGCGGAGAAAAATGCCCCATCAATTATATTTATAGATGAAATAGATTCCGTAGCTCCGAAAAGGGAAGAAACAGGCGGAGAAGTTGAGCGAAGAGTTGTTTCACAATTATTAACAATGATGGACGGACTTCAAAATAGAGGAAAGGTTGTTGTTATTGGAGCGACAAATAGATTGAATGCATTAGATCCAGCGTTAAGACGTCCTGGCCGTTTCGACAGAGAGGTAGAAATTTCAGTTCCAGATAAAACAGGAAGATTGCAAATTTTAAAAATTCATACTAGAGGAATGCCATTAACAAAAAGCGTAAAGCTAGATGATATAGCAAGAAAAACACA
>CAYNZD010000021.1:3124-7958 GCA_964401675.1 Candidatus Woesearchaeota archaeon
GATGTAAAACGAGATTTGAAAGAAGCAGTAGAATGGCCATTGAAATTTCCAGATGCATTTGTGAGAATGGGCATTAATGCGCCCAAAGGAGTTTTGCTTTATGGTCCTCCTGGAACAGGTAAAACATTATTGGCAAAAGCTGTAGCCAATGAATCAGAGGCAAATTTCATTCAAATAAAAGCAACTTCTTTGTTGAGCAAATGGGTAAACGATTCTCATAAAGGTATTCAGAAAATTTTTGAAAAAGCTAGACAGGTTTCACCTTGTATTATCTTTTTTGATGAAATTGATTCTATTGCAATAAAGAGAGGGGGATATAATAATTCCAGCAGAGAAGGAGATAAAGTCCTTAATCAATTATTGGCAGAGATGGATGGAATTGAGGATTTAACAAATGTAATTGTAATGGGCGCAACAAACCGACCAGACATTTTAGACCCAGCGCTAATGAGGCCAGGTCGTTTCGATAGAATAGTTTATGTTCCAGTTCCGGAAGAAGAAGGAAGGTTGCAAATTTTAAAAATTCATACAAAAAATATACCAATAGAAAACAAAGACGAAATAATAGAAGATTTGTCTAAAAAAACCGAGGGTTTCACCGGTGCAGATATAGAGTCTTTGGCAAGAGAAGCCGCAATGCTCGCCCTTCGTGAAGATATCAATACAAAAAAAGTTACAAAAAAACATTTTGATAAAGCAATGGAAAAAGTCTTGCCATCTGTTTCAAAAGCAGACCAACAAAGATATCAGCAAATTGAATCTCAATATCTTAAATCAGCAAAGGCGGCACTAACAAATTCTTCAGCAAGTTATGCGGGATAAATTTTACTCCATCCCTTCGTCTATCTTCCTGGAAATTTCTCTTAATTTTTTAAATGTCAAAGAAACATCTTTTTCTATTTCTTTTGTCAAATCTTCCAAACTATTAAATCTTAAAAGATAACAATTTTCTTTTTTTGTAACCAATCCCGAATCTATTAGCCTAGAAGCGTGATGTATCACCGTGGCTCGGGATAAATTAGAGCGTTGCGCAAGTTGTTCCGAAGAAAGAGATCCTTTTTCTTCTAACAAATGGATAAAAATTCTAAAACAAGATTTCTCTTTATCTCTCTTGTTAAACATGCCGAGACAATTTGAAAACCATTGCAGTTCCTCGTTCAGAGCCTGCCCACGCGATGGTTTAAGATTAAGAATCCTTATTTCCCTTAAATATTCCATGCATATCAGAGGACAGAAAGGTTTATATACCTGTTGATTTAAAGTAAACATGTTGAGTTAAAATCAACACAAATTATTTTAAAATGACAGAAGAAAAAAAGAAAAAACAAGACAAGAAAGAAAGAAAAGATGAATATCTTGAGCAATTGCAAAGATTACAGGCAGAATTTGACAATTTTAGAAAAAGAACAGAAAAAGAAAGGCAAGAAATTTTTAAAAATGCCAACGAAGATTTAATAGTAAAATTGTTAGGAATTTTGGATAATTTTGAATTAGCATTAAAACATGTGGACGATAAAGGCATAAATATGATTTATTCGGAATTATATTCTATTTTAGAAGATGAGGGATTAAAAAAGATTAAGGCAGAAGGAAAATTTGATCCCAGGATTCATGAAGCATTAATTTTAGAAGAAGGAGAAAAAAACGAAATGATTATAGAAGAATTTCAAAAAGGATATACATTAAACGATAAAGTTATAAGGCCTTCAAAAGTTAAAATAACTAAAATAGCGGAGAAAAAAAATGAGTAAAATTATTGGAATTGATTTAGGAACGACATTTTCAGCGGTAAGCGTACTTGAAGGTGGAAAACCAAAAATTATTCCAAATTCTGAAGGAAATAACACAACTCCTAGTGTAATTTCAATTAAAGACGGAGAAATTTTAGTAGGCGAAATTGCTAGAAGACAAGCTGTCGCAAATCCAAAAAATACAATTAGAAGTATAAAAAGATTAATGGGAAAGAAAGAAAAAATTGAAGTTGATGGTAAGAAATATAGTCCAGAAGAACTTTCCGCTATGATCTTACAAAAATTAAGAAAAGACGCCGAATCTTATTTAGGGCACGAAGTCAAAGATGCCGTAATAACTGTTCCAGCTTATTTCGGAGATGCCCAAAGACAAGCAACAAAAGACGCAGGAGTTATAGCAGGATTAAATGTTAAAAGAATTGTTAACGAGCCTACCGCAGCTGCATTATCTTACGGTTTGGAAAAAACTAACGAACATTCAATATTAGTTTTTGATTTTGGGGGTGGAACATTTGATGTTTCTGTTCTAGAATTAGGGGATAATGTCTTTGAAGTTAAATCTACAAGTGGAGATAGTAAACTTGGCGGAGATGATATTGATGAAGTTATAATTGATTATTTGTCTAAAGAATTCAAAAAAGAAAATGGCCTTGATTTAAGAGAAGATTTAGTTGCATTACAAAGGCTTAAAGATGCAGCCGAAAAAGCAAAAATAGAATTAAGCTCAGCCCAAAGCACAAAGATAAATATACCTTATGTAACTGCAAACGAATCTGGACCAAAACATTTGGATATAAGTTTAACAAGAGCTAAGTTCGAAGAAATTTGTGCACCCATATTTGAAAAACTTAAAGCACCTACAAAACAAGCGATTAAAGATGCTAAGTTAGACAAAATTGACAAAGTTATTTTAGTTGGAGGGAGTACACGAATTCCAAAAGTTCAAGAAATTGTTCAAGAAATAACTAAGTTATCTCCTGATAAATCTGTTCATCCCGACGAAGCTGTGTCATTGGGCGCAGCCATTCAGGGAGGAATTATCAGTGGAGATGTAAAAGATGTTCTATTGCTAGATGTTACACCACTAACATTAGGGATTGAAACTCTTGGAGGAATAAAAACTCCTTTAATAGAAAAAAATACAACTATCCCAACGAAAAAAAGTCAGACATTTTCTACCGCTGCCGACAATCAACCCGCTGTAACAATAAATGTTTTACAGGGAGAAAGAGAAATGGCAGCAGATAATAAATCACTAGGATCATTTGATTTAGTAGGAATTCCGCCTGCGCCTCGAGGGGTGCCTCAAATAGAAGTGACATTTGATATAGATGCCAACGGAATAGTAAATGTTTCCGCCAAAGACCTAGGAACAGGTAAAGAGCAAAAAATAACTATAACGGGCGGCTCCGGATTAGACAAAAATGAAATAGAGAAAATGGTTAAAGATGCAGAAAAATTCAAAGAAGAAGACGAGAAAAAGAAAGAAAAAATTGAAATTAAAAACAACGCAGAATCTTTAATTTATTCTACAGAGAAAATGTTAGAAGAATATAAGGACAAGGTTGATAAGGAAACTTCAGCAAAAATAAAAGAAAAAATAAAAGAATTAAAAGAAGTAGCTGAAGAAGATGATGTAGAAAAAATTAAAGAGAAGCTTGAAGAAGTCCAAAAAATCTCACAAGAAATAGGAGTTAAAATGTATGAGCAAGCCGCCAAAGAACAAGCTTCAAGCGAATCAAAAGAAAAAAACTCAGAAGAAAAAATAGTAGATGCAGAAATTGTTGATGAAGAATCTGAAAAGAATAAAGAGGATAGCGAAAAAGAAGGCGAGGATAAAAAATAAAAATAAGTTTTTATTTTAAAAAATAAATTTGGTAAGATTATGGGTAAAAAAGATTATTATGAACTTCTAGGAATTGATAAAAGGGCCAGTAAAGATATTATTAAAAAAGCTTATAAAAAATTAGCATTAAAATATCATCCCGACAGAGCTTCGGAAGACAAAAGAGAAAAATATGAAGAAAAATTCAAAGAAATAAGCGAGGCATATGCTATTTTAAGCGACGATAAAAAAAGAAAACAATATGATTCATTTGGACATGAAGCATTTCAGCAAGGTGCAGGAAATTCAGGCTTTAGTGGATTTGGAGGTTCAAGTGGATTCAGCGGAGACAATCTTTCAGACATTTTCCGAGATTTATTTGAAAGTCAATTTGGTGGTGGCTCATTCCGGGGAACACATAGTATGAAAGTAGGAAATGATTTACAATACAAATTAATAATTGATTTTGAGGAAGCAGTATTCGGATGCAAAAAAGAAGTAGAGATTAAAAAAAATGTTTTATGTGATTCATGTGGAGGAACTGGTGCGAAAGACAAAAAATTAGAAGAATGCGATAAGTGTAGAGGAGACGGCAGAATTGAAGTTAACCAAAGAACTCCTTTTGGTATTTTCAGACAAGTAGCGACTTGCGATAAATGTAACGGCGAAGGTAAAATTTCCAAACAAAAATGTAGCCATTGCAATGGAGAAGGAATAGTCAATGATAAAATTAAAATTAAAATTAAAATTCCTCAAGGGATTGACAACAATCAAACAATAAGAGTTACAGGAGAAGGAGACGCTATCAAAAACGGAAGGAACGGAAATTTATTTATTATAATTCAGATAAAACCTCATAAAATTTTTAAAAGAGATGGTGACGATATTTATATGGAGCTTCCTATAACTTTTTCGCAAGCAACATTAGGGTGCAAAATTTCTGTTCCAACGCTAACGGGAACCAAAAAAATTAAAATAGCCTCCGGAACAGAATCTGGAACAATAATCAGATTAAAAGAAGAAGGAATAAAAAATATTGATGGATATAGGACGGGAGATCAGTTTATTAATTTAAAAATACAAACTCCTAAAAAACTGAACAGAAAACAAAAAAAATTATTTGAAGAATTGGCTAAGTTAGAAGAATAAATCTATTTCGTAGTACATCTAACTTCCCCATCAGCAATAACAAAAGTATTTTCAAATTGGCTAACGGGCTTTTTACTTTTTTCAATCAGCATTGGATACTCGTATAGAA
>CAYNZD010000022.1:0-4885 GCA_964401675.1 Candidatus Woesearchaeota archaeon
AGGTAAGTGAAACTAACCTACAAATGTCCCCACAACACAATCGAAGTATACGGAAGTGAAACGGAAGTATATTGCAAGGAATGCAAAAGTTTGATCGTTCCATGGGAATTAATTGAAAGGGAGGAAATGAAACTGAACAAACAATTCACCACTCCGTCTTATCAAGAACTGTATTATTTGGAATCGAGATACAATTTAAGATTTGTCATTTAGGAATTAATGGAAATTTATATAAACTATAAATTATAATAATAAGTATAATAAAATGGAACAATATAAAAATAAAACAATGAGTGAAATGAAAGATTTGACAGAACAATATAAGTTAATGATTATTGAATTTGAAATTAAGGAGTATCTAAAATGAACCAAGTCCAAATAAAATCGCAATCTCTAGGTGATAACTTTTGCAAAAATGCAGTTGAGAAGAAAAACTCTCCTGCATCTGCGGAAGTTCAAAGCTGGTATGATTGGGGATTTAGAGGAGAATAGATTATGAAAACAATTCCAGAACAAGAATTCGATTTGAATTTAGAAAAACAATTGAAAGACGTTAAAATAACAGAGTTAATGACAGTTGGTTATTCCTATGATAAAAATACTTGTTTTTTTATGCTTATATTTCCATGGATGGGGGAATTAGAATGAAAGACATAACAAAGTTAAAGAAACAATTAGAGAAGATTTCAAAACTCCAAAAAGAAAACAAAAAATTAAAAGAACTTTGTGAAAAACTAGACAAAAAGGTTCATTCAATAAAACATATGTTGAATGAAATAACCAAGATAATAAATAATAAGGAGTTTTATCTATAATTTAAAATGAGAACAGAAAAATTAACAAAAATTGAAAGAATTAAAACAAAAAAAATTCCCGTGATATTAAAATTTAAGAGAAAAGATGGGACTACCCTAAAGGTAAAAGCAACTAAATGTGTTGTTGATACGACTAAGTCAGGAAAGGTGAACAAATGAATTTCTTTATGAGAAGAATATTACCTTTGATAGTATTAACACTAGTAGGAGGAGGGATTATTTGGGCTACAGCCAAATTCGTCGCATAAGAATAGAAAATGGAACAAAAAGATAAATTAATTGTTGATGAAAAAATATATTGGAATGAGAAGTATTGGGAATTATATCATAAAATTGAAGAAGAATTAAAGGAACTTAAATATTTGAAAAAAGAAAAGGAAGAATTTAAATGAAATTAACAAAAAAACAAATGAGTGAAGATGGGTTTATGTTAAAATGGAATGCTATTGAAATAGCTAAACATCATAAAAGATATTGTAAAAAGGGAGATTGTAATGTATCTTTAATTATGTTAGGTTTACTTATTGAAAAAGCAGGAATTGAATTAACTAAGAAACAATGGGGGAACTTCGCCTAAGGTTTGAAAGATGAACAGGAGAATACTAAAAAAAGCAATAGAGAAATCTGGTGGAACAGAAGCAGATTATAATTGGATGAATGAACAAGTTGGATTCTGGGAAGACAAATTCCTTGAAAAGGTTTGGAAGACTTATTTTGAAATTAAAAATTCATATAAGTCCTCAAGTAGGTCAAAAACAAAATGAATAAAGTAAAACAAGAATTTGAAAATATTTGGAAGATAAAGATAATGGGTAATAAATTCAGAAAAGGAAATAAGAAAAGATATTATGAATTTTTTATGGATGGATATGGCTGTGCATTAATTGACATAAAAGATTCGCCTAACACAGTTAAGGAGAAATTAGAATGAATGGCTATGCATGGGGATTAATAATTTTATATATTTTAATTTTTGTTGGACTTACGATTGAATTAATTAAAGGTTTTAAAAAGATAAAAAATTCGCCTTTTACATCAAATAAGAACAATTAAAAACAATCACAACATCACTATAATACTCATGTAGTCCTGATCACTCGGGAGCGTTAAGTATGGGAACAACACACAATGGAAAAGGAGGGTAAACAAAAATGAAATGTATTGAATGTAAAAAAGAAATAAGTGAAAATGATAAATGGTGTTCAATGGAATGTAAAGAAAAAACCTTTATAGAGAACTTTGAAGAAAGTCAATGGACTTACAAATTAATTAAGTCAAGAACAGATTTACTCTTAAAAAAGGTTGAAGCAAACTTACTATTCCCTTTTGAAGGCACATTAGTTGCTGGTAAAGAAATGGAAAGACCAAAGATCGCTGATATGCTTAGATTGAGTATGAATAAAATAACAAGGGAGTTTACTTAGGAATAAAAAATGAAACAAGAAATAAAACTAGGAGATAAAGTAAGATGTATTCATACAGGATTCACAGGAATAGCAGTATGTAAATCTGAATTTATCAATGGATGTATTCAATTTAATGTTCTTCCAAAAGGAGATAAGATTAATAAAATGCCAGAAGATATGGGAATTGATCAACAGAGTTTAGAAGTAATCCCATCAAAGAAGAAAAAAATAGTTAAGAGAAATACTGGCGGGGCAATGACAAGAGGATTAAATAGGAGGGGCTTTTAATTACGCCTTAGAAATAGAAGATGGAAGAACACATAATAAATATTTATAAAAAGCTAGATAAAATTTATGACTATCTTGAAAAAGTAGATAGCTATATAACATTTTTACTTGAAAGAATAAAAGAAATTGAATTAAATTCACATAAACACTCAAATAAGAACAATTAAAAACAATCACAACATCACTATAATACTCATGTAGTCCTGATCACTCGGGAGCGTTAAGTATGGGAACAACACACAATGGAAAAGGAGGGTAAAAAAGAAAAAATGCAAATTTCTAAAGAAAATATAGAAACTGGTCTGAAACAGTTAGTTGAAATAAATTTCCTAAAAGAAGATAATGGAAAATATTGTTACCATGAAAGCTATAAGAAAACTCTACTTAAATGTAAGGGAAATAATACAGTAGAGATATTACTAGATGCTTTATGGAAAGTAAACTATTTCAAAGAGGCAAAAAGTGAGAAAGAAATAGTTACAGTAATAAATCTTTTAACGCTAAAGAATGGAAAATGATAAAAGGACAATTCCAGAGGAGATAAATATTGTTTTTGAAAGAAACGAGAAGTATTTTGATCACCTTAAAGAACAAGCGGATGAAGACTGTCAAAATGATGAGGATGGATCAAACATGCTTTCAATAACATCTGAAGGACATAGCGTAACTCCAAGTGAAATTTATCTTGAAGAAGAAAAGTTATATGTGAGTTGTAATATGGTTTCAAAGCAAGGCTCAACTTGGGTTTCAATGAAAATACCTTTAAGTCAAGAAATACTATTTGATATTTTAGGAAATTCAATAAAGAAGTTCAATAAAGTTAAAACAATATTTGAAGCAACCAAATAAGTTTCAACAAGATTAAAATTATTTTATTTTTTACCCCTATGTTTGAGGGGTTCATAATTTATCACAAAAGGAACACATAACTCAGTCTGGTAGAGTACTGCCCTGATATGGCAGAAGTCATAGGTTCAAATCCTATTGTGTTCATCAAGTATCACTAAGCCGAATTAAACCTTTCGTAGTTATCCGTAAATCTACGAAACATTTATATAGTCTTTATTCGTAGTAAAAGTATGAAAAAGACATACAAAATAATACAATGGTTTAAAGTTGATGGGAAATTAATAAAATCCCAAAGAAGCACAAATGATAGAAAATTAGCTTTTGATTTATACGAACAAGGAATAAAATCTAAAATGTATCGTGGAAATTCTTTAATGAGAAATAGGGGATTCAAATGATAAGAAAAAAAGTAAAACAAGTATCTGGAAATGCTGAAGGAGTAACTTTCACAAAGCAAGACAAAGAAATACTTGATGATTTAAAATTAAATGATGTTGTAGAAATTAAGAAGGTGAAGAAAGATGAATGAGAATAAAATTGATTTAATTCTTCAAGGAGTTAATTTATTAGTTATGAACTCTGAACTTAATATTGAATTTAAAACAGATTTCAACAAATCTTTTAGAGAATGTTTTGATAAGAAAGAATCAAAAGAAGAAAACTGCTGTGAAATGCCTCCAAGAGATGACGCAGTTCAGAAAAAAGAGGTCAAGAAATAATGGCAGATTATACCATTATTCAAATAAAAATAAAGAAAGATAAATTACAATTAATAAAAGAATATTCACATTTGGTAGGACTGCCTATGACTGCTTTTTGTAGAATGGTAATTCTTGAAAAAATAAATAAGAAATTCACAATTAAACAGAAAGGGGTAAAGAAAGATGAGTAATTTAGAAGAAACAAAGAAATTAGAAAAAGAATTTTACAATTGGCAAGAAGAACCCTATGAATATTCTTTAAGTGGAGATGGAAAATGAAATACAAAAGTTTAGAATATTTTCAATTGGAAATAATTTTATGTTATCATTCACAGAATAACATTCCTTCTTTTGTAGATGAACTATTACCAGAAACAGAAAAAAGACTATATGAAATATCTTTATCAGTACATCTTAACAATATAATTGCTGAGGATAATTTTATTACAGAGGAAGAGTTCGCAAACTCTGGAGATGGTGAATAAAATGGAAAAATATAATAAAGAAATTTGCATAAGAGAAATAAATGAGAACATAAGAAGGGTTTTCAATGATGAACCTTTAACAAGACCATTAAGAGTTCTTAGAAATAATTGTGAATTTAAAAAGAGATATGATATTGCTTTTGATTTAAAATATAATGTAAGAAAGTGTCTATTTTGTAGGAAAGAGTTTAAAGATGTAAATGAAGAAGGATGTTGTTCTGATAAGTGTAAAGAAGAATATAAATTAATTCATCCTGAAAGAAAAGAATATAATAATTTGAGGGCAAAGGAGTATCGTGAGAACAACAAAGAGAAGATTAAGGAGTATCGTGAGAACAACA
>CAYNZD010000022.1:4985-7801 GCA_964401675.1 Candidatus Woesearchaeota archaeon
TAAGGAGTATTATGAGAACAACAAAGAGAAGATTGCTGAAAAGGGTAAGGAGTATCGTGAGAACAACAAAGAGAAGATTGCTGAGAAGATTAAGGAGTATTATGAGAACAACAAAGAGAAGATTGCTGAGAAGATTAAGGAGTATCGTGAGAACAACAAAGAGAAGATTGCTGAAAAAAGAAAAAAAACATATAAATTGAAAAAACTGTTCGCACTTTCAATGGTTGGTGAAGAAAAATGAAAGGACAATATGAAGCATTTGAAAAATTATATAGAATAGATATGCTTAGAAAATTAGTTTCAATAGAAGCAGAAGATAGAGAAGAATGGAAAGTAGAAAGATCAGTTATTGCAGATATTCATAAAAAGATTCTTTGGGCTAAGTATGGATTTGAAGCTGGAGTAAAATTCGTGAAAGAAGAAGTAGGTGAAGAGAAATGAAAGATTTAACAAATACAATGTCAAGAGTGAGAGAAACAATCTATGGTATGTTTCCACAGACATATACCTTATCCGTTATTCATTTGAAGAGTAATAAAAAGATAATTGAAGGAGCAGTAAGGGTTCAACTAATGACAGGACATCGCAAAGAAATTAATGTGAGATTTGATTTAAAGAAAGATGAATTAATAATAAAAGAGAAAAAAGTCGCAAAAGAGGAAGGAGGTGAAGAAAAGTGATTAACAAAGGGAAAATTTGTATTATTTGCGAGGATACAGAAACTAAGACTAAAGGAATGTGTAAAATCTGTTATTCAAGAGAGTATAAAAAAAACAATAAAGAAAAGATAAAACCAGTAAAACAAAAACAATATCTTAGAAGAAGAGAATACTTTATTGAACAATCAAGAGAATGGGAAAGGAATCATAGGGAAATAACAAATACTAGGATGAGGAAATATAATAAGGAAAATAAAGAACTTAAAGATTTAAGAGAGAAGACTAGGTGGGAGTTTAATGATTTAAAAAAGAATGGGAAGTGTAAAGATTGTGGTTCTAAGGAGAAACTAGAATTTCATCACTTAAAACCATATCGTTATGATCGGTTTGAATTGTTATGTAGGGAATGTCATTTAGAAAAGCATGGGAGATTATTGGTTCGTAAGAAGAGAAATGACCTACTTGTATCAAATGCTGAAGAGGAAAAGAAGGAATGAAAATAATACATTATCTCTTTGATAATTACAATGTGGTTATAGAGTTATTCTTCATAGCAATAATGTGTGGGATGGTTACAATGATTGAATATAGAAACATCTGGATAAAAGAATTAAGAGAAGAGAATAAAGATTTGAGGAAGATAATATGGAGAAAATCAAAAAGAAAATCTACTTAAGAGCTTGTAAGAGGTGTGCGGATCTTTTCAGATCAAATTGGAGAGCAAGTTATTGTGAAAAATGTAATAGACTAGACAAATGGAGGGAAGAAAAGAAAAAAAATGACAAAAAAAACAATTGAAGAATTATCAAAAGAAGGAAAATTAGAATTTAAACCAGCTTTCAAAAATCAAGACAAGGGAGATTTCTATGTAAAAGTTGGAAAGGATCTTTATGTGAAGGTGCAATTAAATGAATATATGTTGATTGGAAAGGATCTTTACAAGTGAGAATATTTACAACTAAATTAATAAACAAATATAAACAGAAGTATAAAAAAATAAAACCAAGAAATAAAAAAATAATCGGTATATTTTTAATGTGTTTTGGAGTAACTCAATTCATAAATCCTTTTGTTTCAGGATTAGTAATAATTGCAATAGGTAATAAGTTTTTAAGAGATTCAAAGAATTAAATATTTAAATAACTCATTGGTTACTATTGCATGAAAAAGATTGTCTTCTTCCTAATTGTATTCTCTTTACTTTGTGTTCCACTAGTTACCGCTTCTCCAAATGATTGTTCACAATTTTCCGATCCGATAATGAAGAACGACACAATAGATTTGGTTCAAGTTTGCACAAGTTGCAGTTATGTGAATTTAACTTCAATAGAACTTCCAAATGGAACTTCAATAGTTTATAATTCTGTAATGACTAAATCAGATATTCATTATTCTTATTCTTATTCCCCCCAATTTGAAGGGAGATATTATTTTAGTGTTAAAGGAGATAAAGATGGAACAGTAGAAACTGAATGTTTTTTCTTTGAAGTTACAGCAAATGGAAATAATGCTCCAGAGGGTTCAACAATAAATATGTTCGTTATAATTTTCTTAATTTTTGTAGGAGGAATGTTAGGTTTATTGTTATATACAATTTTCCATTTAATTCAATGGGATTTTGATGCAAAGGATTTGATAATGAATGTATCTTCTTATTTTGTGTTATTTGCAGCATATATTTTAGGTAAAACTTATCTTGGAAACGCTTTCATAGACGATTTCCTTGTTTGGTTAATTGGTGTTGGTGGATTAACCATGGTAATCTTACCAATAATTGCATTTTTCATTTCTTATGTGAAGGGAGGATTGAAATCAAATGAGTAAAGATTATGGGGTTTTCAAAGCGTCAAAAAGATTCATGGATTCTGTAGATGTAAAAAGAAGAAATATCCAAGTGGAACTTTCAAGAAATGCCGGACACAGAGTACCTTTACCTCCTAAAGTAATTGTCCAAAGATACCTTGCAATAGAATTAGCAAAATCAAATATGAAACTAAATATAAACGATTGGGAGAAAATTGTAAATGAAAAATAGAAAAGGACAAACAGATGTGATTTATTTCATAGTGGCAGTTATAGCTTTGTTAATTCTTGCACCAATCATGTTGAAAGTAGTAAATACTTCCTTAACTGCGTTCTCTGGAGCAATAAACACCA
>CAYNZD010000023.1:0-7592 GCA_964401675.1 Candidatus Woesearchaeota archaeon
CAACTGCCAACTCTCTGAAACAGTGTCGGCACAAATTTAGATTATAAGATGAAATGTGTGCACCATGTCGTCCACAGACTTCACATTTATAAGCAGCAACTCCAAATGCTCGCGCCTTCGGCTTATTATGTTTTAAAAATTTCTTCAAAACAGCTGGCTTTTTCCGAAGCTGCTTGGTTATTTTTCTCCAATCACTTGCTGTCATTTTCAATATTCTTTCGCTTTCGCAAAATATTTGTGTTAAATTTAGTTATAAGATAATTTTCAATTTCTTCACGTGTAACAACCAACCTATGAGTCTTCCCTCTTTTAATCTTTTTCTTTTCAACTGATTTTCCCGCTCTTGAAAACACAACACTAACTTCAAATCCCATAATTCCAACTTCTCTAATATACTCCACATTAGGAATCTCAATATACTCATGAATTCCAAAAGAAAAGCAATTATTCTGAATTTGTTTTTCTTTTAATGTGTTATCGATTGCCGGCAATAATTTCTTAATCATATCTAAAGCATCCTTGCTTCTCAGAGTAACTTTTACACCAACTTCCAATCCAGGTCTAACGCTCCACGTTGGAATTCTTTTGGTAGCTTTAACCTTAACGGCCTTTTTCCCACTGATAGTTTCAAGCAAAATAACTCCCTTGTCGAGTTTATCAGCCACGCCACCAATATTCAAAATAACTTTTTCTATCTTAATTTCCTTCATTTTATTTTTGTTCTCCATAGGTACACTTATTTTTGCTGCCATTATGCAATCACCAAAATAGTTTTATACGGCAAGCTAACGGATTTGTTTTTCGCGTCCTTTAAACTATCTAATTTAATTTTATAATTCCTACCTCTAGTCAATTCCTCAAAATTTACTAACTCGCCCTTTTCTCCAGCGTGCTTACCGGCTATAATTTCTACTTTGGATCCTTTCTTTAGTGGCAAAATTTTTACAATCTTTCCTTCTTTTGTATTTAAAACAACAGAATCTCCAACCGAAAATTTTTCCTTCGTAATAAAATTTTGTCCATCATCGAGATTCATTTGAATTTTTTTAATTCCAAGTATTTTTTTGCCTTTAATTTTCACAATTTTAGTCTCGGCATCTTTGGCAGAAATTTCCATCAAACTAAACTTTTTATTAATAATCTCCAATCGATAATTCAATTTGCTAGACGCACTTTTTTCTGCAGCTTTATCTAAGCTTAAAGTATCAAAAAACTGAACAGGAAAATTTTCATCCTTTCTGGTTTGGCTATTAACCTTGACCATTCCATTCAAAACCATGTATCTTGCCTCTTTTCTCGTCTTAACAATTTTCAGAACATCTCTAAGTAAAAACAATAAAGAAATACCTTTTGAAAAAGCATGGCTAGGCACAGCTACAAATCTCTTTCTCTTTCCTTTTCGTGGAACTGGCCACGACATTGGCATTTGCGTTTTCTTTATATGCATTTTATTTACTCTCCTTATTTATTTTTTCAGTTTTCTTTTCGACATTTTCTTCTTCAGAATTTTTCTTAATTTTTTCAACTTTCTTGCCGGCCTTCAATCTTCTATTGTCTTTATCGTCTAAAATAATAATTTTGATATTTGACGGATGAAACCATGTGATCAACTTTTCTCCACCAGCTTTAACTCTCTGAATACCATCAATCTGAATCCTCGTATTTTTAACATCGACGCTTCCAACTTTCCCCTGCTTGCCCTTAAACTTTCCTCTCATAACTTTAACTTCGTCATCCTTTCTGACTTCAATCGTCCGTCTCCCATACTTTTCTCGAAGTGGCTTATCTAAAGTTGAGCCCATAAATGTTCGCTTAATATGATTTGGCGCATTAGCTCTAAACTTAACTTGCTTCCTCGGTTGCTTACTAGAATTCCACGATTTATTAAATTCTGATTTCATTAATAAACACTCCCCGCAATTTTTGCGACTTCTTTCCATCTTTCCTGAACTTCCCTAGCAACAGATCCCTTAATCTGCGTACCCTTCGGGTTCCCTTTATCATCTTTCAAAAGCGCAACCGCATTATCCGAAAAACAAACTCTCTCTCCAGTATTCCTCAACCACGGTTTCCTCTGCCTCACAAGAACTGCATCAAAAATCTCACCCTTCATTTTAGGGTCACCCTTCCGAACCGAAACCTTAACCTGGTCCCCAATCTTCGCATAAGTCATTCGACCTTTCGAAGTCTTGCTATGTTTAACTCCAACAATCTTACAAATCCGCGCTCCGCTATTATCACAGGCCTCAAGTAAGCTCCCAATATTCAAACTTCGCGTCGCTCTTCCACTTATTGCTTTCATTTTTCGTTAGTCTCCATTTTCTTTACAACTTTATTCACAACAAAATGAATCATCTTGCTAATTGGGCGAGTCTCTGCAATTTGAATTAAATCTCCAACCTCAACATCTTTTCTCATACAATCAGGCAGCCTTGCATGAATTTTCGTTTTTCGTTTTTCATATCTCTCATATTTAGGTAGCTTCAACATTCTTTCAAACTGAATACTAACTCGACCAGACAATTTCTTAACAACAACACCCTCAAAAACCCGGCCTCTCATTTTCAATTTTTTATCTCCATGGTTAGGACAAAGTCTGTCTTTACATTCAATCTCTTCCACTTTCTCCTTTTTCTTAATTATTTTTTCTTTTACCATTTTAATCTTCAATCTGCTCCTCATTAAAACCTTCTGAAACCAAAATCGGTTTTATGAAGCCTTTATGATTGCCCTGCAGTTCAATAATTTTATTTTTGACCGTACCGCCGCAAGCCCTTTTCATTTTGAGCTTTTTGGCAACATCTTTAATATCAATACCGTCGTCAAATCCACTTATCATCGTGTTAACTTTTCCGAAACGCCTTTTTTCCGTTTTTACAACAATTTGTTGTTGCGTCTTAGCGATTTCACTACAGACACATGCCGGAGTAGGCAGTCCACATTTCGGACAAATTTCCACTTTAATTGCTACCTCCATCTGATTTAGATTGATTTCTCATGGTTAACAACCGCGCAATTTCCTTTTTAATGCTTTTCTTTTTCGTCGGATTTTTCAACAATTCAATTTTTAAATCGACAATTTTACTTTCTATTTCCTTAGCTGCCACAATTTTTTTGTCTGCCATTATTTCTTCTTAACTCTCTTCTGTTTAGTTTTAATTTTTTTAATAGTTTTTTCAACTTCTTCAAAAGCTGCATTTTTTTTAACCATCTCCATAAATTCATCGTCTATAGTAATTTGGTCACACATTTTAATGCCCGGAGCCAAAATCGCAACCTTGATTCCAACAATGCCTTGTTTCGTTTGAGCAACGGATTCAGCCCTGTCTACAACCTTTGCAGCATCCCCAGTTTTTTTCAAATAACCAAAAGCAAATCTCCAGACTCTTGCTCTATCACTTGGCAATTTACCAGAAACTCTCAATTCAGCCCCTAGAGCACCAGCATTCTTAATTTTGCCAAGAACTCTATAGCTTGTAGCCTTATATTTCATAGCTCCAAACCTTTCAAGAGTTAAAGCAATTTCATCGGCAATTAATTGTGAATCAAACTCTGGGTGCATAATCTCGTCGATATCAACATGCGGATTTTCCATTTTAAATCGTCTTTTCAAAATTTCAGTAAGTTCATTAATTTTTTCACCTCGTTTACCGATTATCCAGCCTGGTTTATGTGTTGATACAATAATTTTCTCTCCGACGGGAGTATACTCAATTCGAACTCTTGAAACTTTACCCTTTCCAAACATTCGTTTTACAAACTGTTTAATATTGTATTCATCTTTCCTCACTCCAACAAATTTCTTCTCTTCCATTATTTACTAACCTCCCTGTTTCTAACTTCAATATGAACATGTGCCCTTTTGGCTTTTCGTCCAGCTTTTCGATATGGAGCCGAAGCCCTATCCGATTTGGCGATACTAATTACAGGATTCTCAATTCCAGCTACGACAGAATTAGCCTTAACTTGTTTCACAATTTCCATAATAGCTTTGCATGCATTTTTTGGAAACTTACCACCAGCAAGCCCTCTGCCTTTTTTATGCCCAACTTCCAACCCCGCCATAGGAACGGGTCTTCTTTCGTCAATAACGGCCTGAAGTCTTTTGATTGCATTCTCAGGACTTTTGCCACGAATAATTCTGCAAATATAAATTGATTGCTTAGGAGAAATCTTCAATGAAAATCCATTAGCGATCGCAACATCTTTTTTCGGAATTTCCTTCTTTTTCTTCTCGGCTTTTTTGGTTTCTTGCTCGACCTTTTCTTTATTTTCTTTTGTAATATCTTTTTCTTTAGTTTTCAAAGATTCATCTACTTTTGAAACTTCCTCGATTTTCTTGTTTTGTTTTTTGATTATTTTTTCTTCTGCCATTTTATTTAGATGCTACTTTCTTTTTAGCTCCGCCTCCAATGGAAGTATGTTTTGCTATTTTTCGAGTCATGGAAAATTCCCCCAATCTGTGTCCCAACATTTCTTCCATAATAACCACTCTAACATATTCTTTTCCGTTATGAACCCCGATAGTTTTACCAACCATTTTCGGAACAACAACAAGGGCTCTATTATGAGTTTTTATTGACTTATTTTTAAGAGTATTTTTTTCACACTTAGAAACAAAAGCCTCAATAACATCATAATTTCTTAAAATTGCTCTTCGTGCTCTCGACTTAACCAGCTTCGCGAATTCTCGTGTATTAACTGATATTAACTCTTCAACATTTTTTCCTCGATAAAACTTACTTTTATCTCTCGTCTGTATTATTTCTGCCATTATCGTTTTTTCCTCCCTGTTCTAGCTGGCCTAATCAAACCAACTTTCTTGCCAGGCGATGCATTTCGTTTAGCAATCTTACTTTTCATTCTTTTCCCTCTACCGCTTCCAAACGGATGGTCAATAGCGTTCATTTTAACAGCCGAAGTTCTTGGCCATAATTTGGATTTAGTTTTCATTATATAAAATTTTTTACCAGCTTTTAATATAGGTTTATCTATTCGACCATCTCCAGCAGCCCTACCAACAGTCGCCCTACAATTAACATTGAATTTCTTAATTCTTTTTGATGGCATTACAACTTTGACAATATCTCCTTCTTTCGCCATAATTGTAGCAAAATTCCCACCAGTCCTAACAAATTTCCCCCCGTCCTTAGGATTGTGCTCAATATTGAAAATTTCAGTCCCGTTTTTTAAATCTCCAAGTTTTGTGATATCGCCTGATTTATTTTGCCCAACATTAATATTTTGCCCAACATGCAACAAATTAACTGCAAAATTATAGAAAAATTTCCCTTCTTTGTTTATAAATTTCGCAATTGGAACAGAATGCCCAATAGATGGAACCAGTTTCACACATTCAAATTTATCTTTTAAATCGGCAATATAGCCAGGTCTTAATTTCCCAGCCTTCTCTCTAACTTTATATGTATGTCCACCCTTTCCTCGACGCTGTTGAATAATTCTCTTTCCCATTACATAGCTCCTAGCTTGGTCGCAACATCCACTGCAGGATATTCCGCCTTTAATTTAACATGAGCAAGTTTTTTATTTTTCAAGGTGTGAGTACGAACTTTCTCGACCTTAACATTAAAAAGTACTTCAACTTCCATTTTAATATCCTTTTTGCTAATTGCTCTATCTGTCACAAAAACCAAAACATTATCTGCTTCAATTTGCCGGACAACTTTTTCAGTCAATTTTATTTTTTCCAAAATTATCGTTTTCATTTGAATCTTTCTCCGATATCTTTAATTGCCTTCTCAGTATAACAAACTAATCGTCCTGGCTCACCATTTGGCGACAAATTTTTAATAATTAAATCAGAAACCTTAACAACTTCAATACCTTTTCTTTTCATATTTTCTTCATTCCCGACGACGAATAACAAACCAGCGTTTGATTTATACTTTCGTCCCCTCATCTTTCCAATGCCAGCTCGAATAGATTTGTGTTTCAAAACACCACCAAAAGCATCGCCGAAAACTTTTTTCATAACTATAACAAAATCCTTTGTCTTAACTTCTAAAATTGCTTCATTAAAAACAAATCCAGACTCAACTTTTTTTCCATATTTCTTTTCTAAAAGTTTTATATCAACCGTTCCAGCCAAAGCAGAATTAAAAGCAATCAAAAGTTCTTTTTTATTAATTTTTTTAATCAAATTCTTTTCGCTTCTTGGAGCATGTGGCCTTCGCCCACCTCGTGTGCTTGCAATAGTTGCGCCAATCCAATTGAACGACGCGCCATGCCTCGACATAACTTTCCTTGGAACCCTAGAAATTCCTTTACCATAAGTTGCCTTCCAGTCGTGTCGCTTTTTCTTCGAAATACCCGACGCCGAATACTGAGCACCAGCACCCTCCATGGAACCATAAGCCTGAGCAGAAAGCCCTTTTTGCGACTCGAAAACTTTAGCCAAAATATCCTCCCGAATCTTAACTGAAAAATTCTTAGGCAAATCTACAGCCCCTTTTTCTTTTCCACCTTTATCGAATAATTTTGCCTTCATCGTAATTCAATTACCTCAATTTTTTTCTTAGATTGATATCTAGTTGGCCTTATGGTATTAGTAATTATAAGTCCTCTTTTCTTTGGACCAGGGATGGATCCTTTCAAAATTATATAATCTGTTTTTATAACACCATAGTGCTCAAATCCACCTTTTTTATTGATATCTTTCTCGGATATTTTTCCAACTTCTAAAATCAAGTTATTATAAACAATTCTACTATGATAACCAGTCTGTCCAGCTTGCGGTGCTCGAAAAGTAACCCTTGATGGATGCCATGGTGCCAAAGAACCAGGTCTTCGTCTTCCCTTTTCAGACTTATGAGATTTTAATGCAATGCCAAATCTTTTCACAGGACCTTGAGTTCCAAACCCCTTTGTAACACCTCGAACATCAACCAACCCCTCGCTAAAAACATCGCCAACTGAAATTTCTTTTCCAACATTTTCCTTAATGAAAGCCAACTTCTCGTCCTTATTTCCGGAAACACCAACTTCAATCATGTCAGCCTTATTTTTATCAACACAAGTTTTTTTTACACCAGAATACATAATCACCCTAACATCATCAAAATCCGCTTCATTACCGACCTTGTCCGCATCAGCGGATGCAGTCTTGGCAGGAGATGCACCCTTGGGTGCGTCCAACTCTTTAACCATCTTAGAAAGTTTAACACTCTTTTTCAAATCTTTATCTTTTGAAACCACAACATCTTTCATCACCTTCCCATTTTTATAAAATCGAACAGAATAAATTTTCATAGCAGGACATTCAACAACTGTAGCAGGAATAGCAATTCTTTTTCCTTTAGCCATAGAATGCTCAGTCCCATCTTGTGCCCATACAGAAATCATCCCGACTTTATATCCAACAAATCCCATAAACCCAATGCCATCTCGAAATACAGGCTTCCAGTTTACACTAGGTATAACTTTCTTAGCTCGCACTCTTGGGTAAAACTGCAAACTTCCACTTCGTATTCCGTTGTTGTCTGTCATATTTTTTCCTGATAGCTCTAACTATCTGATAATTAACTTGATAGCACTCAAGCGCTTTATCGTGACCAACCAATCACAAAATTCTC
>CAYNZD010000024.1:0-7509 GCA_964401675.1 Candidatus Woesearchaeota archaeon
ACCAAATGCTTCTTCTCACCCTTCTCCCCAAATTCAATTCCAGAAAAATGTATATGCCATTTTTTCATCTTAAAGATTTTCGCAATTTTCTCAAATTCATATCTCCCATACCTAGCCAACACATGCGCAATATCAATACAAGCTCCACAGCCCGTTTCATTAATCAAATTCCCAATCTCATCAATCGAACCAAAAACATTCACCTTCCCCATAACCTCTGGACACAATTCAATATTCCACTTATTTTTTTTAATAATTTCCTGCATCTCAATTATACCTTCTTTAATCTTAACACTAGCTTCTAAAGAATCCATTCCAGAATAAAAACCCGGATGAAACACAACTCTTTTAGCCCCCAGCCAATTCCCAACCTCGCAACATTTCAAAATTCTTTTTTTACTATTCTCAATTTTCTTGTCTTCTTTCGAATTCAAATTAACAAAATACGATGCATGTATAGACAAATAAATTCCAAGTTTCTTAGCAACCTTACCAATATTCAAGGCATCTTCTTTTTCTTTAATATAAGCCCCATAAGTAAAACCAATTTCTGCCGCCTTAAAACCCAATTGATGAAACACTTCCAAATTAGAAATCGCATCTTTTACTGAACCAATTCCCGTAGGACCGAACTTAATAGTTGACATCAGCTCACCTCGGGAACATCTAGCACTTCCAAATTAATACGCCCCAGATTCTGAACAAGATAGCTATATAACTTTTTAATCACTAAATCCTGCAATCCTTCTTTGAGCATCCCATGACAATTTCCAATATCACTCTCTGGAATCATTATAATTCCTTTGGGCAACATACAATTCATTTTTTGCATCTCTAACTTTTTTGACTCTTCATTATCTAATTCGCCTTGCAACAGTTGTACATTAATCTCGCAATTGCCATCTGAAACTCCTTCGATAACATACTCAAAAATCATATCTGTCCCACCAATAAATTTTACTTTATCACAACTTTCCAGATAGTTATTAAAACAATCCCAATTCTCACATTCAGCATAACTAAAAAAAACAAACCAAATTCCAAAAACTAAAACTATCAGTGATATCAAAAACACCCACCTCCTCCAATTAAAATATATTTCTCCTTCACCGCTTTTCATATATCACAAAACAAGAAGAAGTATTTAAAACTTATTAAAAAATAAAAATCCCCGAATTGGGGATAAAATAAAAATTATAATGAAATTAATTGAACATCACTATCTGAAACTTTACCGAATGTCTTAGCTGCAACAGCTTTAGACTGCAATTTCTCAGCTGCCTGAACCACCAACTCTGTTGCGTTTAAACCCATCAGAACAAAAGCGTCTTTTGCATTAACTGAGCTCAACCTAGAGACAGGAATATTTTTGACAACTTCCAGATTCTCATTCAAAACAAGAACATTTCTACCCTTAATCTCCGAAACAATTCCTCTCAGTTTTGTAATGTCGCTATCGTTCAACTCTCTTCGAACAATTTTCTCAACAGATTCTTTCTCTTCATAAGGTTTTTTATAAGGTTTTTCAAATCCATTATTAGACTTATCCAAAAAAACTTTTGCAGGAACTTTCTTTCGAAGAGCTTGCAATAATTCTTTACCGGCCAATTCCTCGACTTCCTTTCCGTCAGGTGCAGTCGCAATATAAACTACTTTCGCATTATCATAAACATTCTGCGCAATTAATTTTCCACCTCGATCACCATCGACAAACAAAGTAAGCTCTTTTGTTTCGCCCAAAGTTGTAATAGTTTTTGGAAATCGTGTCCCTTGCATCCCTATAACGTTTTTGATTCCGTGTTTCAACATATTTATAACATCCGCACGACCTTCAACAACAATAAGCTCTTTTTCCGCATCGATATTAGGACCTGCCGCCAAACCTTCTTTGCCATATTCAACAGCTTTTGAAACTCGGTTTGATTCTCGAAGTTCAGTTTCCATTTCTGTAGAATCCATACCTTCATTCTTAATTCCAGAAAGCAAAGCTTTTGCACGCTCCATAATATAGTCACGTTTTGAACCCCTAACGTCTGAAATATCTCTAATAGTTATCTTCGCGTCGGTCGGCCCAATCTTGTCAATAGTTTCTAAAGATGCAGCAATAATTGTAGTCTCAGTTTTATCCAAAGCAGAAGGAATTGTAATCTCTCCTGTCGTCTTTCCACCTTCGGTAACCAAATCAACTTCAATACGCCCAATCTTGCCTTCTTTCTGAAGTTCTCTCAATTCCATATCAGAACCCAGCAAGCCTTCAGTCTGCCCGAATAAAGCTCCAATAACATCTGGTTTTTGAAACGGGCCTTCTGCCACAAAATCTGCCACAATCGAATATTTAATCGAAGCCGGGCTAATCTTAGCCATTTTTCAAATTCTCGGAAAACAAAAATATTTTGTATATTATTTTTAACATTTTTTCTCCATTTATTTATTTAATTTATTAGAAATACCTTCGCTATTTACCCGCAAACTTCCCTCCCCGAGAGATTCTCGCGCTCTCAAAAACGTACTCGAAAATCCTTACTGAATTCTCGTAACCGTGAATGTGATAATCGTAATAATAATACCTTGGGTTATTCCTAACAATAAATAAAGTAATTTTCCCTTTTTAAAGATTACTGAGTCCTTCCAAAAACTTCCAAATAAAATTTAGTTTAAATTCTTTTGTGTTTTTCAGCTCCGCACAAAATTCACGCAAATCTTTATAAATCGTATCATTCACTAAAGATTAAATAAAAGGGGTCACATGAAAATCAAAAAAGACTTTGACGAAGAGGAATTCGACGATAAAGATGAACTCGAAGACGAAGATTGACCCCCAACAAACAAAATGCCAGAAGCCGAAAAAAGCCTAAACGCAGAATACGAAGATATCACTTCCGATATGGATCTTGAAGAAGATATCTAAACTCTTTCTTTTTTTATTTTTTTCAACAAAAAACTATATCCCCTCTAATAACCGTGCCTCTCTAAACAAGCCAAGAGCATTATATGTTTTTAGCAACTTTTCCTTAATTTCAATTTTTTCAACATCCTCTAAATTCATTTTAATCAACTTTTCATAAAACTTAATCGCCGACGCTTTCTTGCCTTTAGATTCCAGCTCCTTCGCTGAAACCAAATAAATATTCTTCCTCGTTAACTTCACTCTTGCCTTCTGTTCACTGTTTGCATCTCTCATGGACCTACTAAACATTTCATCGGCATCATCAATCTTTCCAGCTCTTGAGAATAATTCCGCCGCCATCAAATAACTATCAGTTTTGTCTTTAGCTGTAATTTCTATCCCTGCTCTATTCATCATCGCCTTCGCAGACTTTTCAAACATTTTTCTCCCTTCATACAATTCAGCTAACTCCTTCCACAAAAACCGCTTAATTTCAAAACTAAAACCCGTCACGCCCAACGCCGACTCCAAATACATAATCTTATTCAAATCGGTATTCATTTTGCCCAGCTTCTCCTCAATCTCTTCCATTGTCCTTTCCCTAACTTGTATAGCCATAAGAAAAAAACATTTAGAGAGTTTTTAAGAATTTATGTGATGAGTCTATCTAAAAATATTTTACCCCTAGGACGTTTCCGCCCCAAAGGATTTAATTATAAAAAAATAAAAAGAGGTCTAATCGACCTTAAAGTTTTTTCTCAGTTAGAGATTTACAAACACCCGCAGCAACTGTAACACCAGCATCTCGGATAGCGAATCGAGCCATATTTGGATTATCTCCAACTGCCTCAAGCACTAAATTTCCGATCGGCTTAATCTTAACAATAGCAACATCCCCATTCTTCAAAAAGTCAGGATTCTCTTCCGCAACTTGTCCTGTAGCAGGATCTAGCTTGGATTTGATTTCCATGAATTGACATGGAACCTGAGCTGTGTGAACATGGAAAACTGGTGTGTAACCTTTAGCAATAACGGTTGGATGATTGATAACAGCAATCTGTGCTTCAAATTCTTCAACTATCTTTGCTGGATTAGCTGCATCGCAAATAACGTCACCTCGAGCCATATCTTTTTTACCAACACCACGAATGTTGATACCGACATTGTCTCCAGCTTCGCCTTCTTTTAATGCTTCATGATGAGCTTCAATAGATCGAACTTCGCCTGTGATTCCAGTTCCAGATCGTCCTGGCAATACAATAACTTTCTGTCCAACTTTCATAATTCCAGTTTCAATCTTTCCTACAGGAACTGTACCAATACCAGTAATATCATAAACATCCTGGATAGGCATTCTCATAGGCAAACCTGTTGGTTTTTCTGGTGCAGGAAACTTGTCAATCTGTTCTAAAACAGTTGGTCCCTTATACCAAGTCATCTTGTCCGATTTATTCGCAATGTTATCGCCCATAAGAGCAGAACCTGCCAAAAATGGAACTTCGTCAGTTTTATATCCTGCCTGCTTAATAATTGCAGAAACATCTTCTACAACTTTCTTAAACTTCTCTTCAGAATAATCAACGACATCCATCTTGTTAACCAAGACAGCCAAGGCTTTTACTCCCATTGTTCGAAGTAACCAAACGTGCTCTTTAGTCTGAGGTTGAACTCCACCATCGGCAGAGACAACTAAAAATGCTGCATCCGCTTGTGAGGCGCCAGTAATCATGTTCTTAACAAAATCCTTATGCCCTGGAGCGTCAATAATAGTAACTTCAAAATTCTTAGTTATAAGCTTCTTATAAGACAAGTTAATAGTAACTCCTCTCTCTCGCTCTTCCTTCAAATTATCCATCACATAAGCAAACTCAAACCCAGCTTTACCGTGCTTTGCTGCTTCCTCTTTGAACTTTTTCATTTCCTGTTCGGAAACTGCGCCACCATCGTAAAAAAGTCGTCCAACTGCGGTAGACTTTCCATGGTCAACGTGTCCAACGAAAACAACATTCATTATAGGTTTTTCTTTAGCCATATTTCTTAATTTTTTAATTTAGTTAGTTTCATAATTTTCCCGAAGGAAAATTTTTGAGTGAACGATTTATAATCGCACTCTAATTATCCTCGACAGATTTACCAATCTAGGACATAGAATATGATATTAAAATCGGTTTTTAAAGATATTGGTTAAAAGTTACTGGTTCTCTGCTAAACCTTTTCTGTCTCTAATTTGCTTAATAATTTTCACCTGCATTTCATTAGGCAATTTCTTGAAACTCTGACTAACCAAGGACGAAACTCCTCTGCCTTCTGTCGCACTACGCAAAGCAGAAGTCCACCCAAGCATTTCATGGACTGGAAGCTCTGCTCTAATTGTAGCTCCCGTTTCATCTTGTTGAACATCAACTAAAGTCCCTCTTTTGACAGAAACCAAAGATGTAACCGCTCCCATAAAATCTACAGGAACCTCAATTTGATGAATCTGAACCGGCTCATAAATAGTAGGAATCGCTTTAGCAAAAGCAGCCCTAACTCCTTCTCTAATCGCCGGGTATACTTGAGCAGGACCTCTATGAATAGCATCCTCATGCAGTTTCAAGTCAGCCAAAGAAACCTTCAATTTCAAAGTCGGCTCTCTCGCTAAAGGGCCAGCCTTCATAACTTCTTCAAAAGAATCTAAAACTAATTCAATAACTTCTCCAATATGAACTTCTCCCTTTGTTTTATCCATGAAAACGTTTCCATTAAAAATATCTCTATACTGCTGAGCTTCTTCTCTGGAAATTCCTAATCCGACTAGCGTCTCGTCTAGCGCCTTATCTTTCTTTTTAATCCTGCCTCTAGGCAAAACTCCATCAGCAATAGCTTGAACAATGGAATCTTCCAATGGCTCAACCGTTAAGAAGAAGCTATTATGTTTATTTGGAGATCTGCCCTCAACAACATCACTAAGTTTAGAAACTGATTCTCTATAAACAATAATTGGTGGACCCATTTCAACTTCAAGTCCTCTTTCTGTTTTAATCCTATTTTCGATAATTTCCAAATGTAACTCCCCCATTCCCGACATTAAAGATTCACCCGTCTCCTCGTTAATCTCAATTCTTAGCGAAGGGTCTTCTTTCCCTACCTGTCTCAAAACTTCAATCAACTTTGGCAAGTCCGCCGTTTTCTTCGCACAAATCGACTTTGTAACAACTGGCTCAAATAAATGACTAATAGCTTCAAATGGCTCAATAGGATTAGTTGAAACAGTCTCACCAACAACAACATCTTTTAATCCAACAATACCAACTATATTACCAGCTACAACCTCATCAAGTTGAACCCTGTTCGCACCTTTGTAAATTGAAACTTGCTGAGCTCTAACTTTTTTACCAGCAATATTCATATACAATTCATCCCCTTGTTTAATCCTTCCTCCAAACAATCTTCCAGCCGCGACTTCTCCTGCATGAGGATCAACCACAATCTTGATTGGGACAAACGCGACTTCTCCCTCTATGTTGCAATTAAGCAAATCTTTACCTGCTTCACTCTCTAAATCACCATGCCAAATCTTAGGAATTCTATATTTTTGTGCAACCACAGGATCGGGATGATTGTTAACTACCATATTCAAAATAACTTCATGGATTGGTGCTCTCTTCGCCAACTCTTTATAATTCTCACCACCGGCTTCATAGGCATCAATAATTTCTTTAAAGGAAATCCCATTTTTCTGCATATATGGAATACTCAAAGCCCAGTTATGAAAAGCTGACCCAAACGCAACCGAACCATCAGCGACATTAACCTGCCATTTTTGCTTATATTCCGGTTCAGCAATTTCAGCAATTAATTTATTCACGCTATTAATAATACTCACAAATCTTTTTTGCATTTCTTCAGGAGTTAATTTAACTTCTCTAATTAAACGATCAACTTTATTGATAAACAAAATTGGTTTAACCCTCTCCTTTAGTGCTTGTCTCAAAACCGTTTCAGTCTGGGGCATAATTCCCTCAGAGGCACAAGATAAAACAATCGCCCCGTCAACCGCCCTCATAGCTCGAGTAACGTCGCCACTAAAATCGACATGTCCGGGAGTATCAATCAAATTAATCAAATAATCTTGACCTTCAACTGTATGAATCATAGAAACCGAGGCCGAATCAATCGTAATTCCTCTCTCTGCTTCGTCATCGTGAAAATCCAAAGTCCTTGCCTTCCCTGCCAAAGACTCACTCATCATTCCAGCGCCAGCCAACAAATTATCAGAGAACGTAGTTTTGCCGTGGTCAATATGCGCACAAATCGCAATATTACGAATATATGTAGGACTCTTTTGTAGCTCCTTAACCTTTTCCGTCATATCTGCTGCCATAATACTTGATTGAAATTTTGCTTTATAAATCTTTTCGCCCAAATTCATTTAACCAATTAGCATCTTCAAGCCATTCTCTTTAAGCATCTTTTTTGTGCTTGTTAAAAATAAAAAATAAAATTTAAGAATATAGGACCTTCTTTATTCCATGTCTTCATCATCATCAAAATCCCCATCATCAAATTCGATACGCATATTTTAGCCTCCAATTTTAGATAACATTTAGAATTTTATAAGAATATAAATCTTTCGAATAAGC
>CAYNZD010000025.1:0-7494 GCA_964401675.1 Candidatus Woesearchaeota archaeon
CGGTTGGGGCGTGGGTTTTTACCGACGGGGAATTGAAGTTTTATGCTTTTTGTCGACGACAAAATCTTTTATTTTCTTGAGCGTTGAATGATTTGCTAGGACTGGGCGTTGAAGTATTTTACTGGGAACTCAAGTCGCTTTTTTAATTAGCTCTTGAATCTTTTTTTCAAGAAAATCTAATCTTAATTCTTGTAATTTATTATCTGAGTAGATTTTATTCACTTTTCTTTTGAAAATCATTCCGTGATTCTCATCCATTAAATCTTCTTCTTTTATAGTGTCTTGCATCCCTAACATTTCAGAATAATAGTGTATTCTTTCAGATTTCTTCCAACCAAAGCGGTATTTTAGACCAGACTCAGATTTATATTTTGGTAACCAATAACAGCAAGAGCAATGCCTAAAGTCATACATTGTGAGTTCAGAATATTTTTGACCTGCAAGACTTTTTTCTGTTCCTAGAACTATCTTTGCTAATTTTTGTAAATTATTATTAATTGTAAATGGGCTAAAGGAAAAAAGGTAATCTTCTTCTGAAAGACCTTTTTTGTTTATATATTCTTTTATTAGTTTAGAAGAAAACATTAGCTTTATTCTTCTTCCAAAGGTTTTACTTATTTCCTCTCGGATAGTTACTTCCTGAAAATTATTATTAAAATCTGAAACCCCTATGTTTAATAATTCTGTTGGGGCCCTTATTCCAGAATCATAAAGAAAGGTTATCAAGACTTTATATTCAAATGAAGCCTTTTCGCATAATTTTTCTATTTGTTCTTCAGACATGTAAACCCATTTAGGCTTATCACAAATTGCATCCAAGTCTATTGTGATGTCTCTTATTTCATTTCCTTCTTTTCGATTTACTTTTTGCCACCAGTGCCAGAATGCTTTGAAAATCTTAACAAAGTTTGCTGGATCTTGGTAAACTCTTCCATCTAGTCTTCTTATTTCTCCATTTTTTATTTTATTGAAATAACTGTGGAGAGTATTTTCATCTATTTGAGAAATATCTTCTAATCCATGGATCTTCTCAAATGCCTTTGCTAAAAAAATCATTCTTTGAATTATATTATTGAGCCGTGTGTAACTTCTAGGACCCTTTTTTGATTTTACTGCCACATTTAATCCTTCTTGCATATCATATAGATAAGCTAAAATTAATGAGGAATTCATTAGAGAAATTCCTTTAATTCCCCTTGTATTTTCTTTTAGCCATTTTAAATATCTTTCTTTGTGTTTATATGGATCTCGTTTTTCCATACTTGATTAATTGTTTTTAAAAAAGAAATAATTTTCTTACTTTGCAGGTAGCCTTTGTAAAATTTTTTGAAAAATATGAAGATAAATAATAGCTATTTATTCTTCTAAAATCGCCTCAACCTTATTAATAAACGAGATTGCCTTCTTTCTTAACTCAGTTACTTTATCTTTGGTAAAAATGTTTTTTGTTGAATAACTTGCGTTGTGCCTTTCTTGTTTTAAATCAGTATAAAATTCTGCATCTGACTTACTAATAGACAGTTCTTCAATCATCTCAGCTTCTTTATAAGAAAAATCAGAATAGTTTTTTATTAAGAATAATAGGGTCGCAGTATGGTTTTTGGAGGAATATCCTTTATTAGTTAGAAGAGCCAAGCAAGAATGATACAATGCGTAATATAAACTCACAATTATCCAATCATTATATTTTCCGTTTTCGATTAGCAAATTAACCAGACCCAGATTATGTTTTGATTTTTCTAAATGTGCTTTAACCAGATCTTTTGCGCCCCTGGATTTAATAATATTTCCTTTCCTTAAATGAAATTCAAGTTCATTATCTAAAAGGATTTTATCTTCAAAATAGTCTTTAATCTTCTTCATTTTTTTTATAATAATTCAAACCTCCTTTAATTGGGAAGCCATAGTTTTTGGCCTGTAATATTAAATGGTCCTTTGATGTTTTAAATTTATCTAGAGTTATGTAAGTAATACTCAGAGGATAATTTGACTCAGAGTTTATTTTTTTTTTAAGTGCATTTATTTTTTGTTTGATTTCCTTCTCATATAAGCTCTGTAATTTTAAATCTAAAAAATTATAAATTACTACCAATAAATCAATATCTGAGCCTTCTTTCTCCTGTTTTCTAGAGGAAGAACCAAATAGAATTACAAACGCAATTTCATCGGGCAAATCTTTTAAGAAATTATTCAATGGCACCCTAACCTCCGGATTTAGACTTTTTAGCCTGTCAGAATCCAATGAAAAGAATATCTGTGGCTTCTTTGAGTCAAATAGCTTATAATAGATATTTGAAGTCTTTTTATCTTCCCCAATTTGTTTTAACTTTAAAAGCTTGGATAGCACATTTTGTAGGGAACTGTTTGAGAGATTAGTAAGGCTCTTTAATTCACTAAAATAGAGCCATTCCTTGCCACTTTTATAAAATGCCTTGTAAATTTTTTCTTTTGCTTCCATGATAAATCCACTTAAACCTGCTTTTTAAATCTTGCCATTTTATGGTAAAATCTTGCCATTTTATGGTAACTCTCAATTTCAAATTGCAAGCAACTTGAGGAAGAGTGATTATAAAAAACTTGCCCCAACTTTCCGTCACCCACCAGTAGACCAACAAGATTTAAAAAGAAAAGCCACCAATTACAATAAAGCAAACGCAAACGACATCACCTTAAGATGCTTGACTAGGGTCGTCGACGGTTGGGGCGTCCTGGACTCTTCCGATATTTCATGGGTGCGTATGTATGTCCTTAATAAAATGAAAATCTGTTCCAACCGATAGTAGTGGGAGAATTCAATTAACCATAATATTATTGAGGCTTGTATAATTTTCTGGTAGAATTGCTTTAAAAAGATTTCTCTCACTTCTTTTTTCGTGTAACTTTCTTGACAGCTACAACCTTCTTCTTGACCGGCTTTTCTTTTTTTAGCTCTGCTAATTCTTCTCGGAGTCTCGCGATTTCTTCAAGAAGGGTCGCATGATTTATAGACAGATGCTGAATCTTGTCGTGTATATCTGAGAACGCATCGTTCAGCATCAGCATATCTTTTTTCACATAGCCGAAACTCGCAGAAACATTTCTTTCTATTTGTTCAACAGATTTTTCCATAATATCTTATGATTTTGATATTTATAAACTTTTGTAACTTTAGAATTAAGACAGAAACGTATTTAAGGGAAAATTTCCTTTTTTGATTGATGAAAAATGAACCGAAAGCGGCGGAAGGTGGAAGGCATTTTGCCTACTTTGCAGATAGAATTATGAGAGATGTCCCGAAAAAACAAAGAGAATTATATTTTTCTTTGATGGAAACTGAGCTCTCAAATTTTTCTTGTAATCCTGATTCTCGAAATGAAAGTTGGGAACTGGATGATGATACACTCTCTTCTTTAGAAAAAAATCCGAGGGCACTGGTAGAAATATTGAGAGAAAAATGTTATTTAGATAGTAAGCCTGGAAATGCCTACAATACTATGAGAGGATTTCTGTCTTCTTTTCAGGAAGGACATATGCGTTCAGCTTTAGATGGGATGAAAGACCTTCCTGTACAGCATAAGAATTTTGAAAGGGATATATATATTTATAGAGATTTCCCCGTAAGCTAATTTCAATTAATCGCAAGAATTAAAAAGGCGAAAGAGTTATCTTTATTATGATTAAGAAAAAGAGTTCGTCAATAAAAGCTGTAATTTTGAGTATTGCAATCGCTTTAATTTCTGTTTTCTTTTTTGCCTATGCGATTCAATCTGTTTATCCTGCTCCAGAATATGAAAACTTTTGTGATATTAAACCTGTAAAAGTTAATCTGAACGATGAAACTAGTTGTATTGAGGCGAATGGTAAATGGGTAGATTATGAAAGAGATTCTTTAGACATGGAGATAAGGGGATATTGTGATAGGGATTTTGCTTGTAGGGGAGAGTACGAAGAGACAAGGGATGTTTATGAGAGAAATGTATTTTTTGCTAATTTGATTATTGGTATTAGTATTTTTGTTATCGGATTTTTCTTAGCCATCGAGGCTGTTTCGGGTGGATTAATGGGTGGTGGATTGATATTAATGTTTTATGGAACAATAAGATATTGGGGCAATTTGTCGGACATTTGGAGAACGCTTCTTTTGGGATTTTCTTTGGTAGTTTTAATTTGGCTTGGTTATAAGAAGTTGAATAAATAAATTTAAGAAAGATATTTTCATTGTATTATTATCATAGTCATCTCACTTGGCTGAGATGATTGGGCTGTTCACACGCGGCGTGTGCAGCCCACTCTTTTATAAATAATAATACTTAACATTAAAATTATTCCGCCAATAAAAAATCCTCCAATGATGTCGGTTAACCAATGAATTTGAAGATAAATTCTAGTAAATCCGAATAAAAGAGCTATTAAAATTGTTATTATAGTTGCTGTAATTTTATATTTTTTGTCTACGAATAAATAAACGATTAGTCCAAAAAATACTATTGCAACTGTGACATGTCCACTCGGGAATGAAAATCCCGAATCTTGAATTAAAGAATTTAGAGGACGAGCTCGCTGAAATATTTCTTTTAGTAATTTTATTATTATTCCCGTAGCTATTATTGTTGAAGCCAAAAAAATTCCTTTGCTTTTGGATTTTTTAAAATAAATATAAACTGATATAATTAATGAAAATAATATCATATATATCGGCTCAAATACTATCGCGATAAATTTTGAAAAGTTTGTCAAAACAGGATTCTGAATAGATTGCATAAATACATTAGTTGTGGTGTCAATTAACATAAGATTAATAGCGATAAAATATTAATAAACCTTTGTCATCCGAAACATAAATTGAGTCGCCGGCGTCGTTCCATATGTGCGAGAATTGTTTTGTGAATTGTGAATTTGGATTTAGAGTTGCGTGGTAAGTGTGAGTCGCGTCATCTTTAAATGTAATTTGGATTGTTTTATCGCAATTGTTTTGAAGAATTATTTTTTCGGGCTCGCTGGTTTTTAGTTCAATTAATTCAACGCAATTTTCATCTGGGGATTTTTTCCAAATTCCTTTTTGATTTAACCTTGCGAATTCTTCGGCTTGTTTTAGGTCGTCATAATATTTATCTTCTTCATAATAATATAGAGAAGCTAATCCTTGTAGTAAAATTTCTTTGTTTATATTTTTGTCATCTATGAATACATACGCTAAAGTTCTGCCATATTTTCCAACCCCATAAGATTCGATTTGAATTTGTTTATTTAAAATTTGTTTTTCTAAAAAATCCGTTGCATCTTCACTGAATGGCATTGATTTTTCGGGGGTGTTTATGCCAAGAAATCTAATGGTTTGTCCATCTGTTGATTTTGCCGTATCACCGTCAATAACTTGGGAAATTTCAATGGTTATGATGTCGGCTGTAGCACCAGTAAAATAATAGTAAAATATGCCTGATGTGACAAATAATAGTGCCAGGATGATTGATTTGGGATTCATTGTATTTTTAAGATAGCAAGGTTTAAAAGTATAATTTTTGTGAATAATTTATGACAACCGTGAGGATTAAATTGCAGAGTGTAGAGATCGATAAATTGAATGAAGTTATTGACCGGATAAAGACGATTGCTAGTGGAGCTGGGATGCCGATTTCTGGACCGATTCCGTTGCCGACGAAAAGATTAAAGGTAACTACTCGAAAATCTCCTTGTGGAGATGGAACAGCTACTTTTGATAGATATGAGATGAGGATTCATAAGCGGATTATTGACTTGCCAGCTAATGATAAAATTTTGCATAATATTATGAGAATTTCTATTCCTCGAACTGTTAAGATTAAGATTGAGATGGTTGATTAGCTTCTTATTTTATTAGAGAACTTCTATCTGTGCAATACTTTTTCCATAAATTCATGTCGCTTAAAACTTTTGCCTCTCTTAATCTTTTCGGAACAGTCACCTCATATTCAATTATCTTAAGTGTTAAATCGTCCAGAAGCTTTTTTTCCGATATTCTGTCTCCTGATTCACAAGCTGATGTTGCTCTTCCTTGAAGTCTTTGTACTTCACCGTAACGATGCATATACTCTACAATCGTGCTGTCTCTTCTACAAATCATTCTTTTTTAGTTCAAAAAGAATTTATAAATCTTTCTATTGTTATTCCTAAATAGTTAATACATTGTTACAATAACTAATTTTAAAAAGCGTTCTTTCTGTTGATATATATGCCCATATCGCGTAATGGTATCGCACATGACTGGAACTCATGACCTTTATAGGTATCGAGGTTCGATTCCTCGTGTGGGCGTATTATAGAACCGAGTTATATAAGGACGGGTGTATAATTTCTAAACATTTATATATCTCTTTTGGATTGTATTAATATGAATATTCTAAGTAGAACAATTACGGGAATTCTTGGGGTTATTTTGGGGTTAGTTTTAATAGCTATTAGTTTCTCTCATGAATATTGGGTTTTAGTTTATGGTATTCCTATTCTTATAATTGGATTTTTTATTCTTTTGAATAAAAAGGAAGATGAAATTGAAAAAATAAAAGGAGGTAAAAAATAATGACAGATATAATTGTTACAACTGGGAACGAAATTCCTGGGAAAAAGATTGTCAAGGTTCTTGGGGTTGTTAGGGGTAGTACAGTGAGGGCGAGAAATATTGGAAGAGATATTGGGGCTGGGTTTAAAAATATTATTGGTGGAGAAATTAAAACCTATACAGAAATGACTCAACACTCAAGAGATGAAGCTTACAACAGAATGGTTAATGAGGCAGCAAACTTGAAAGCAGATGCAATTATTGGAGTTAGATTTATGACTTCAATGGTGATGGCAGGGGCTTCAGAAATGTTGGCATACGGAACAGCAGTTAAACTTAATTAATAATATTCTTTTAATATTCTATAAAAAATAAGTAATATAGCTAAGATTAGAATGGATAAGAAAATTTCAATAAGATTTGATTTTTTATCTTCTTTATCTGATCCGATTAAAGAACCTGATAAATCTTGAATGCAACCCACCCTCTCAATATTTTCAACTATGTCTTTTTCGCAAGAATTAATGTCTCCACAGATTCTTGTTTTTATTCCGTTGATACACGAACTCCACTCATCACATTCCCATAATGAAGTACATAATAGATTACGCTTACTGTTTCTTGTATTATCATCTGAATCATCATTATCTATTGTAAATTCGCCTGAAACATCATAAGTTATTCCGCCCCTTACTTGGTTTGTTGCGCCAACCCTTAATATATATTCATCGTCTTCATAATCTTCTGTGTTCCATAAAAATTCTCCATCGTTTGGTTGATTACTTGTCAAGATAACCCAAGTTGTTCCATCGTTTATACTATATTCAATAGAAATTAGAAGAAGTTCTCCTCGGGAATTTGTTGCATTCCATAAAATAAGTTCGTTTCCAGAAAGAGTCTCTCCTCCAGTTGGGAACAAGAGTTCTACGTTTGTTATACTTTCATTTTCAATAGGCGAAGCTATAGGAACTAATTCTATA
>CAYNZD010000026.1:0-6882 GCA_964401675.1 Candidatus Woesearchaeota archaeon
GTAAATTTATCACCTTTTTATAACATATTAATAGATATCAGTATATAAAAAGTTATTTAATTAATTTTAACAATATTTTTAATTAAAATTATCTGAAAAGTTATTTTAGAGAGGAAGCCTGACACGGGGATCAAACCCGCGACCTCCGCATTACCAATGCGACGCTCTATCAACTGAGCTAATCAGGCACCAATATTATTCTTACCTTAAATTTATAAATGCTATCATCACGACTAACTAATGGAAAGTAGCGAATTTAATTTTAAATTAGAATATAATAAATTAAAACAAAAACACAATTTGCCCGAATTTGAAAAATTGGCAGAAGATTTTGATGTAGAAAAAATTGTAGAAAAAGAATCAACTTTTTTAATTAGGGAAGTCAGAAGGGCAATTAATGAAAAAATTACAGCATATTTACATTTATTTGAAATTCTAATTAATCCCAATGCTCCCCCAATGTTTGTTTTTTCAATTTTAAAAAACAGTTCATTAAAAAACAAAGAGGCCATAAAAGAAATTTATGAAGAATTATCTAAAATACAAATTGAAACAATGAAGCTGGATACAATCTACAAAGAAGATGCCGAAATAAAATTTATCAACAATGCATTTGAAGCATGGCAAAAATTAAAATTAAAAATCTACAAGCTTATTGAGAAACTAGAGGCAAATTCTATAAAAGAAAACATATCAGAAAATAGAAGCTATTTTGATTAATCCAAAAACCCCAATCCAATTTCCAAAGCCACAACAGGCATTTTGATTTTCCAATTTTTCAAAACTCTAGGTGCAACCTCTCCGATAAGTCCGACATTCACACCCTTAACAACAATTTTTCCACATCGCCCAATAATATAATTAGAATCATCAACAGCCTCGATAGAATATTCAATATTCAACATTTTAAACAGATAATCCAATATTTGTTTTAACTCAGTAAAATTAACATTCTCATCAACTAAACAAACAGACAAGTTTTCTTTTTCTAAAATTCCAGTATCGCCAATCCTGTCTGCGTCAGCAGATGTCATCTTGACAGGATGTGTAACCTTGGATGTTAAATCTACGGAAGAATCTTTAGAAAAAACTCGTCCTATTTCAAAAGTTTTTTGCGGATAAGATGCATCCGAATTTTCCGACGCTATTTGCAACAAATTCGTCAACATATCCATTCTTAAAGTATCTCTTTCTGTTTTTGAATCTTCAACTTCAATAAAATCGTTAAAATCATAATGCATCTTCTTTATATTTTTCTTAGTAGTCAAATGAAATGACGAAGTTTCCAAAAGTCCAAGCCCTACCAAAATATTCGCAATAACTCTTTTTATTTTATCTTTCGGGTCTTCATAAGCAATTGTTGAAATATCAGGAACCTCAGGAATAAAATTCTCGTAACCATAAGCAATCGCAATCTCCTCCGACAAATCAATCCAATGTAAAATATCAGCCCTATAGGCAGGAATTAAAGCGACGGAACCATTTTTTTGATTTTCATAACCAATTCCCATTCTCGCCAAATAACTCTTAACATCTTTCTCCTTCAACTCAATCCCGAGTGTCTTCTCAATATCTTTAATCTCAAAACTCAATTCCTCGGCAGACATATCCGGTGAAACAAAATTTCCACTCTTATTATCTTTAATATCCATTGCATAAATTTTCCCGCCCATTTCAGAAATTGTTCCAACAAGAATATTCAAACATTTTTTTAGATAGACCAAATTGTGTCCAGAACATTCAATAAAAATATCTTTTGTTATTGCGCTGATACGCCCGGTCTTTTCTGAATTAATAATTGGAGGCATACTTAAAATTTCACCTTCAGAGTCGACAAAAATAGGGAAGATATCTTCTCCTTCTAACAAATGTGCATATTCTCGTCCGGCCGGATGCCCACGTAAAATCTGTCTCCCATTCATTTCTTTTGCAGATTCCAACGGCTGAAATTTAATATCCTCAGACTTTCTTCCGACAAATTTAATCGGCAAGCTAATCTTATCTAACGGATAAATTCCAATGGCAACCTTTTTTCTTTTTCTTCCAATAGAATTATGCAATTTTTCTTGAATATCAACAATCTCCTTAATTTTCTCATCGTCAAATTTCATTCCACGAATAATAACACAAACCGTATGAGGACGAACAACTTTCACCGACTTATCAACCGTAACCACATAATCTTTCTCAGGCTTATTTATTTTGAAACTTGCAACTTTTGCCTTACCATTAAATTGATTAACAGCTCTTGAAAAATTTCCCATAGACAACAAGTCAGGCCTATTCGGAAAAACCTCAACCGAAACCTCAGAATCAGTCACCTCTTCAATTGGTGTTCCCATATCTGTAATTTTCTTTTCCAACTCTGCTGTAATTTTACCCACCTTTTTTTCAAATTCTTTTCTGTTTAATGTTAATATTGTCATCAGTAACTCCTCCCGCGAATAATTTCTATTTTATTTTCCAAAGCATCAACTATATCAATATTATGTCTTCGGGCCAAAATACAAGTAGTAATAATAACATCCGCTACTTCCTTCTTAAAACTCTCATCAGAGAATTTATCCATTTTATCTTTCCTATGTAATTTTGAATGACCTATAACTTCGCTCTGTAATTCTCCAACTTCCTCAGCTAATTTAATTGCAGCCCATGGCTTCAGCTCTTCGTTATTTTTCCCAAGAAATTCATTTAATCTCTTAATTTCCCAATCAATAAAATCTTGTAATTCCTCAACTTTCATTTATTTCCTCCAAAACTTCATCTCTCTCAATTTATTTAAATCATTCTTATACATATCCCGCAAATCATTAATCCCAAAAAATTCCATAATAATTCTATCAAACCCAGGTCCCCAAGCTAAAACAGGAATGTGCCGACCAAACATTGGAATCGTAACCTCAGGCCTAAACATTCCAGCGCCACCAAGCTCAACCCACTTCTTATGGACAGGATGAAAGACATCAATCTCCAAACTCGGCTCCGTATACGCAAAATACGCCGGTCTAATCCGAATCTTATCATAACCCATTTTCCCAAAAAATTGTTTTAAATATCCAAGCAATTGTCTAAAATTCGCATTCTCATCAACAACAATTCCCTCAGTTTGATTAAATTCAAAACCATGGGACCAATCAACAGTTTCATTTCTAAAACATTTCCCAAAAGCAAAATATTTTGCCGGAAACTCTTTTGTCTTTCCTATCTCTAAAAGTTTTCTCGCAGAAAGACAAGTCGTATGCGTTCTCAATAATACCTTTTTGGCATCTTCCTCATCCCATTTACATTGCCAACCCTTGCTCTCGTCAACTCCACCTTCGTGAGCTTTTTTTATATTTTCAATTAATTTAGTATCATTAGGCAAATCACCTTTTATATTTTTTAAATAAAAAGTATCTTGCATTTCTCTAACCGGATGATCTTGTGCAGTAAACAAACTATCAAAAACCCAAAATCCAGTTTCAACAGCATTCCCGGGCATTTCCTTAAATCCCATTTCCAGCCAAATCGACTTCGCATAATCAATCGCCTGATTTACAAAGTGCCTCTTTCCTCCATAAAGTCTCGGAACAGGCGAAGCCAAATCAAATCTCCTAAACTTTTTTCCCTTCCATATGTTTTGCTTCAAAATCTTCGGCGTCAATGCCTCCAATAAATTATCATCAAGACTCATCTCAGAAATTTTCTTGCCCAACTTTGTCAATTTAACTTTCGTAGTTTTCTGCTCCTCAATTTCAACAATATCTTTTCGGCCTTTCAAGTTTTCAAATGCCAACTTATCTAAATCAACAATTGTATCAAAATCCATCGGTAATTTTTCTATAAAAATTTCCTCAATCATCTTATTCGTCACCTCGCTAGGCTTCGCGCTCAAACTTAATTTTCCCTGATTAATTTCAACTAACGCTTTCTTCTTCAAGGTACCTAATGCAATCTTCGCTTCATTATCATTAAGCCCACAAACATTTTTAATTTCTCCAATCGGAATAATATTTTTTTCAACCAGCTTATTCAACAATGTCCGTTCGGGCAATTCTTTTTTCAAATAATTAATACCTAAAATTCCTAAAATTAGAACTTTCTTTTCTGAACTTTCTATTTCAATTAGTTCTTTATTTTTTAAAAATCCAACAGCTCTTAATATTGTTGTTTTATCTAAATTTGTTTTTTCGGAAATATTTTCAATATCTAAAAATTCTTTATTTAATTTAGGAAAAACACTTCGTTCTATCGGAGATAAAGATTCGATGATTAATTTTTCATCCATATTAGTCAAAAGATTAAAGCTTTTTAAGGTTTAGTAAAGCAATTTATGAATTCCATCTAAATGTTTTAAATGTTTTTTCTTGATTTTTTTAAAATCAGGATTTTCACTATGAATAATATTTGCCAGTTCTTGCCCAGCAATAATTTTTGGCGTAACAACATAATCAGCACCCCTTTTATACAGATTCAATGTTTCACTAATTCTTGATCCTATTACAATAACTTTTACACGATGATTAATGCTTTTGATTTTTTTCAATAAATGCAAACTATCTTCGTAGTCAGGAATGGTGGAAATCACTAATTTTAATTTTTTCAAATCAATTTTATCCATTAATTCAGGACTAGTAATATCGCCATAAATACAAGAGATTTTCTTCTTTTTTAGAGCATTAATTACTTCGGGATTATAATCAATAACTATTAATTTCTTTTTCTTTTCCAGCACCTCTTTTATTAATGATCCACCTAGCCGATGTAATCCAATCAAAAGAATTTCCTTATCTCCTTTTTTGGTATATTCAAGGCCTTCTCTTGTTGGTAAAAATTCCAATACAGCAAGAGGAGAGCTAAAAAATTTGAATAGTCCCTTTTTAAAATCAATAAAATAAGGAGTGACCGACATGGTAATAATTGTTGCGAGAATAATTGTTGATAACAAGCTAGCGTCCAGAACGCCGAGTCCATACCCAATAAACCCTATAATTAATGAAAACTCCGAAAGCTGGGCAAGCGAGACTGCAGTTAAAAAACTAGTTCTTGATTGGTATCCTCCAACTCTCAGAAGAACCAAGGTTATGAATGGCTTGAGGATAAATGCGCCAGCAAGAAGTACCCCAAGTAAAACCAATCTCTCGCCAACTCCACTAAAAACAATCTGCATTCCTAGAGCAACAAAAAACAAAATTGCAAAGAAATCTCTTAACGGGGAAATTTTAGACCCAAGTTCCATCTTAAAAGGAGAATTAGCCAATGAAACACCAGCAATAAATGCCCCGATAACAATTGATAGCTCAAAAAGATATGCAAAAATAATGAAAAGGAAAAGCACAGCCAATGAGGATAAAAGTAAAAGCTCATTTGATCGCGCAGCGAATCTAAATAATTTATGTAAAATATATTTATGTAAAACAATCGCCATGATTAAAATTATCGCCAACTTCGCGAACGCAATCACAAGTGGGACAATTGCAAATCCTCCCGTAGTAAAAACCACGATAGCAATAATCGCAATTAAATCCTGTAATAATAGAATACCCAAAACCAATCGACCATGCAGTGTAACCAATTCGCCCCTATCCGCCAACAATTTAATATCAACCATCGTGGAGCCAAAAGCCATTATAATACCAATATAAGCCGCTTGCAAATAACTCAAATTTAAAAATCCCGCAAGAGAAATTACAACGCCAAAAATTATTCCGACCTGCAACAATCCAATAAGCGCGATTTTTTTTAAATTTGCTTCTTTAATCTTACGAAACGAAATTTCTAATCCTGCAGTAAATAATAAAAACGCAATACCAATTTCAGAAAACGCATAAATTAAATCCAGATTTTTAACGAAACCAAGAATAAGTGGACCAATAATCAAACCAGTCAAAACATACGCAGGAATTAAAGGTTGTTTTAACATTTTCGCGATAAATGCAAGCATTGCGGAAACAATTAAAATTATAGCGATATCAAAAATTATTGCTTCACTTGCTGGAAGCCCTTGAATATGATTCCCAATTACTTCAATAGCTCTCATAACAAAACCAGTCACCTGCACCATTGACTTATACAACAAACTTCTTTTATAAACTTTTTCAGAATTGCACAGCACTAGCAGATTGTATACTTGACATTCCCAAGCTTATGCCAAACGACTTTCGCCCATGTTCGTCAAAAACAACTTTTTTATTCTCAGCTAAGCTTGCTATCTTAATACTACACCCAGTTTTACGACAAATCTTTATGTTCTGAATAAGGCGCTCCAATCTTAATGCTTTTTCTTTGCCTTCCAGTCCAGTAATTACAGACATATTAACAACAATGGCAATTCCCTTTTCTTTAGCAATCTTCGCAACAACATGATTAATTCCAGAATCCCTCTGTTTCAAGCCATCTTTTTTGTCTCCCTTTTCTGGAGAAACCAAATAATTAATTTTCAAACTCTCAGCCGCCCGCCGATTAAACGCATCATCTCCGCCGACAACTGCAATAACTTTCCCAGAGCCCTTCAGCGACTCAATAATTCTCCTCGTCTCTTTCTCCGAAGAATCAATCAAAAACCCATCACACTTTTCATCCTTAGAAACTTCCGCCTTAGATTTCACCCTCTTCAAATAAACAGAATCTTTTGCTTGAAACAAATTTATATCTTTCATAATATCTAAAGCCATTGGCTTAATTTAAAGTTTGCTATGATATGGGGAAATTTTAAAAATTTGTTTTTTGTTTAAATTTTCTTGTGGGCATCTCGAGATTTAATGTTCTGTAATTGAAAAAATTCTTCCATGCTATAATTTACAAGTTAAAATATATAAAATTATCTATATATTGAGTTATAAGACATATTACTCAGAAACATTCTATAAAAAATAAAGGCAAAAAACAAAAATATATAAAGTT
>CAYNZD010000027.1:0-6520 GCA_964401675.1 Candidatus Woesearchaeota archaeon
TGAGGGAATGCCGGAGTGGTCAAACGGGCTACGTTTAGGCCGTAGTGGTTTTTGCCTACGGGGGTTCGAATCCTCCTTCCCTCATTTATGGTTTCAAAAAAACCATTTCTGTGGAGAATTCTAATACTCATGATACGGGGGCGAAAACTTTACTAAAATTTTTCAACGAAATAATAAAGAACCTTTTACACCTAACAGCTCAAATAAACAGAACTACAATACAAATCATATCTTGTTTTAGCATAATCAGAGTAATAAACAGCATCTGTCTCTCTGCCCCATTGACAGCCCTCTGTAGAAACCTCAGGGATTATGGCATATTCAGGCTTTACGCCTTTTTCTTCTTCATAGACTTCTTTTATTAGGATATATTCCTTTGCTTCTTCAAGATTTTCTGTTTTAGAATTCTCCGCTAAAAGATCTCTATCAATCTTCTTATCACCATACTTATTTATAAAACCTTCAAACACAATAAGAGTTAAAGGCCCTAAATCCCCATCTGAAACAAGATTAGAACCCATAATTTCATTTAATTGTTTTTGGATAGCTGCATTCCGAGATGAATAAGGTCCTGCATGGTAATCAGCAAATGCAAATTTAAGAATATCTTCTGAATACTTTTGATTTAAATCATCAAAATAAATCTCGAGTATTTCTTTTGAATAAAGTGTTCCATATAAAATTCCCCCCTCGAGAGTATTGAGAATATCCCTCATTTCCTCTTCAGAATAATCTTCATTATAATGTTCCTTTGCTAATGTTTTCGCCCTATCTATATTTAATTGCATTGAGCCAATAGTTTGTGGAAGATAATTTTTTGAGATACGCTTTTCAATGAAATTTAAACCATTAATAAAATCTTCTAAATCTTTTTCTGTTTGAATTGATTTTATCCTTGTTTCATATTTTTCATAAAATGTTCTAAAAGCCCATGTTTTCGAACCCAAAAGATTATGTATAAAACTCTCTTTCTCTAATTCTTCAATTTTTCTTTCGAAAATAGCATCAAAATTTTTAACAGGAGACACTCTAAAATTAGATTCCCCCTCAATTGCTCTTACAATAAAAGCAATATTATTTTTTGTCAAAGGAAGATCTACTTTAATCATTGCATTAATAATTACACCAGACCATTGTTCCGGAGAAATACCCTCTGTAGTTAATCTGTTCTCTGTAGTTCCCCCATCAGAATATTGGTATTCTAATACCTTTTCTAATAATTTCTTTTTTTCTGAGACATCATTATTTGATTTCTCTTCTTCGGATAAAACTTTTATCTTATATGTAAGTAATCTCTCGGAATCTGGCCTAATCACTTTTTGGATAGATGGATTTTCAAAAGGAAGAGTCTCGATGAGGGGAATCTCCCAATTTAAAAATTCTTCTAACGGATGAGCATATATCTTTTCCCCTATCTTATGAGTAACATAATGATTCCCATCTCTCTTCCCCAAATAAACTCCCACATGAGAAAATTCCTCACCAACTTTTTCTGCAGAACTTATAAAGAAACTACCAGGATATTTAAATCCAAAAACATCTCCTTGTTTTAATGAATCATAATCCGTAAAAGGTTTTCCCGCCACTGTTTTATCATAAATTATTTCTCCTTCAGAACCTTTTACATTTGCAGGAAAACTCCATGCGTCACCAAAAAATCCTGTTGGGTATCTTTTTCCTGTTCCATAAATATATTCAATAATATAACTAACGTATTGGGCACAAAAAAATCCCTCATCGCTAGTACTAGGTATTGAATTAATATATCTCTGGAAAGAATCATCATTCTCAATTATACTATTTATTTTTCCATCAACCTCTTCCTGACTAATATATTTCAATTCAAAAGTACCCTCTATCAGAGTTTCTTCTGGAATTTCTGTTTCTGGAGTAACCCCCTCTACAGTAACTTCTCCAGAATCACTAATAGGCTCTTGCTCTATTATTCTTTCGACTTCAATACCTTCTTCTACTAAAACCTCAACACTTTCTTCTCCACTAATATCCACAGAAATTTTGACATTCTCACTATCTTTTTCATCTACTGTCCTATCTTCCTTATCCAAACAAAGAACAGTTGCAAAATAGTTTTCGCCTTCTTTAAACTTACTTTTTTCAGAATTATCTATCACAATTTCTCCTGAATTTTCTACTATCGTTGGGCCAATTATTTTATCATTCATCCAAAGCCAACCATCCTCATAAATACTATATTTAATATCCTCACAATTATGATCTACCTTTAACTCTCCATCAACGCTCAATACAACACTTCTAATTTCCATATCTTCAGAAACCTGATTAGCCACCTGATCCTCTCCATTATATGTAGCAGCATTACTCTCAGGTTCTACAGCAGGCGGCGTACTTGCAGAAACATCCCCTTCAGGAACACCTTCTTCAGTCTCCACAATATTATCTAAAACAATTTCTTCTGTCTTCACCACAACAAGCTTGTTATTATTATCATAACAAAAAATCTTCGCATAATAGGTTTCACCATTTTTAAAAAAATTAGGATTTTTAGCTAAATCATATTTCCTTATTATATCTCCATTGTTAAGAGCAGAAGAACCAATAATCTTTTTATCTGCAGAACCAGCATCTCCATCCTTTTCAAAAAGACTATATCTAGCCAAACTACAATCATTATTAAATTTAATTGAAAGATAACCATCTTTAACTTCAAAGTTATTCAAAGTTACTCCCTTTGAATTTTCTTGACCCGCTATGCTATCTACATTTTCTTGATCATTTTCAATATCATCTGACGCATCATCCACAACCTTTTCAACACTTTCTTCTCCACTAATATCCACAGAAATTTTGACATTCTCACTATCTTTTTCATCTACTGTCCTATCTTCCTTATCCAAACAAAGAACAGTTGCAAAATAGTTTTCGCCTTCTTTAAACTTACTTTTTTCAGAATTATCTATCACAATTTCTCCTGAATTTTCTACTATCGTTGGGCCAATTATTTTATCATTCATCCAAAGCCAACCATCCTCATAAATACTATATTTAATATCCTCACAATTATGATCTACCTTTAACTCTCCATCAACGCTCAATACAACACTTCTAATTTCCATATCTTCAGAAACCTGATTAGCCACCTGATCCTCTCCATTATCTTCTTCTTTTTCAACCAACCCCGTCAATTCCTTATACCTCTCCAAAATCTTCTTAACATACTCATGATCTGCATTAATATTTGAACTAGCACAGCCCCAGCCATTATAACCCCTAAGCCCATATTCAATTGTTCCTTTTTTATAAGTATAATCCACGGCAGGCTCTATTCTATTCTCAGAAAATTCATATGAATCACATTTATATTCCATAGAATCACTAAACATTGTTATTTTCTTTTTTAATATAAGAGCTCCGCATTCAATATTTTTATTTATTTTTCCTTCTCCCTTAATATCCTCGATGTCATCAATCCCAATCTCATTACATTCGCCGAAGGAAGAAATTTGCATTAAGCCATAAGAGCTCCCTGATTCCGCATTAACATCACATTTACTCTCTTGATGCATAATAGAGAACAACATTAATGCGTCAAATTCATCATAATTATTAGCTATTTCTTCGACTAAATTAATATAATCCTTACATCTAGAATCAAGTAAATTTTTATTAATAGCATCCTTAATTATTTCTCTCAAATCATAATTATCCAAATTTTCAAGAGGAACTATATCTTCAGTTATTTCTAATTTTTTTTGTGCCTCTTTTAATTTCGTGACATCATTCTTTGTTACGTCCCCATCTCTTAGCTCAGCTTCTGCCTCTTTTAATTTCGTGACATCATTCTTTGTTACGTCCCCATCTCCACCTGCATCGATCCCTCCAGCAACTTTTAACTGAGGACTATTTTCAAGCAATATCTGAACAACTTTCATATAAACACTTGTCTTTAGCGCTAATGCCTCTGCCTTATCTGCATTAGTTCCTTGTCCCGCATATTCGTCTTCAACTCCTGCAACTTCATTTAAGTTCTTAATAATATCATTAATTACAGGATTAATTGTATCCTTACTTTTCAAATCTCCTGACTTAATTACTAACTTAGTTATTTCACTTCTTTGCGTATTCAAATTCTCTCTAGCACTCTTATATCCCTCTTTTGTTTCCTCTAATTTTTTTGAATCCCTAACAAGCTCGTCAACGCTCGTTATATTCTCCATCGCCATATAAGTCTTCAAATTATCCTTCACACTTGTTTTATCAAGCCAACATCTCATCGAAGGAATATCGCAATATCCGACATCAATCCACCTGCCCGCACTCATCTGGCTTTTGTCACCATCTATACTTTTGCAAATTCCAGAACTAGTTTTGACAGTTTCTTCTCCTCCTTCTATCTCCATAAGCACACAAATATTTCCAACTCCACATTTTGGATTAGATATTGGGTCTTCTCCTTCTTTAGGTAAATTTTCATTAACCTCACAATAAACATCATTCTCTCGAACAACTCCTGCTGTCGGATTATCACTTGCACAAATTCTAATAATTCCACTCGTGGCAATATCTGCACCACCTATGGATTTTTCAGCACCTGCTTGAAGATTCGGATTTGCCATCCCCCACATGCTCGAGGAAGTCGTCACGCAATCATCAGTCTTAGTAATTTGCCTATCATCCGCCTGGTCTTTAATATAGGCCTGCGAAGCATAATTAAGAGCAAAACTACTAGACACACTACTAAACCCGCATTTATCTTGCCCATTAATATTAACACATAATTCTTTGTACCCCGTCGGAGCCGTAAAGTCAATCGCCTCACTAGCAGTAGCTCCTTTGGCTATATATCCACTATCAACCCTCAAGGTTGGTCTGCTGGCATAATAACTCGACGCTGGGGGATTTTTCAAATAAACTTGATATTGCGCCCCTGCATCATTCCCTGCATAAATATTATAGTAAACCTTATAATGACTTGTTGAAGGAACCGTCGCCTCGGTAAATACAGTACTGCTAAAGTAAGCATGAAACTGGGTTGGACTTTCCGGCTCAAGCAAACTATCGACTAAACTTGCGGAAGTCGGTACACTTGTTCCTATAAATCCTTTACAAATCATACTTCCAACTTCTTTTACATTCCTTAAAGCAAAAGCTCTGAATGCTCCTTGCGCATAAGTTGAAACAAAATAATTAATTGAATTATCCAAGTTTTCAAAGGACTTCTGAATCGTCAAATATTCTGCTCCCCCTCTAACCTGAAAGCCACCATGCAATGCTTCAACAAACCTAACTAATATAGTATCAAGAAGTGGCGCGAATTGTCCCCAGAAAAATTCACACAAATAAATCGATGTTATCTCGTCGCAAATACCTACATATTCTCCTGTCTCAATATTTTTTTCAAGACAATCCCTATAACTCCTCAAAATTGAAACATAGGTATCTAGTCCAGCATGAACTCCTGATAGACAAATCGGAATCAAAACTTTCCCTTCGCTAGGATCCCCAAAATTAGGTAAACACAAAACGAGTGACCCGATAATTCCTGATTGTATAACATCATTAACTGGAAATTTCCCTCCCATATCACATCTACTCGCCGGACAAATTACCGGGTCACAAACATTAAACATTAAACTACAATCATCAAGACTCATAAAGTCTGTACAATCCATCCCTGTTGCAGCATCTGCATATGGAGTTACCTTATTTACAAATTTTCCATCAACCATAATGCCTTCCCCATTTCTATTTGCATCATTAATTGCTGCCTCCGCTTTATTATACAATTTCTTAACATCACTACCTGGACAGAAAAAAACACTATTAGTAGGGATCCCAGAACTTGTCTGGAAATATTGACATTTATCTTCTCCGCTAGCAGGTCCATCGTCAATCGTCTTATCGGTTCCTACATTACAAATATAAAAAGCCTTAGCAACTCCTGCATCAGTATAATCTTTTTCCTCAACAAAAGCATACCATCCCGCCGCCAAATCAAAAGGAACAACCGCTACAAAACCTTGCTTATTGAGTTTCTCGTGATACTTCACATAAGCACCAGTTATTGTATTTGAACAGGAAGAATCTTTACCAAGAGGAAGTTGAAAATTGTATTTTGTCTTCAATACTTTAAACTCTTCATTATTTACCAGTTCTCCCTTGTTGTTGATAATTTTGTAAATTTTATCTGCCTCAGGTGCTCCTTTTCCTTTCTTTAAGACATATAAATAACTACTTCCTTCTCTCCGAATAACTTTATAATAAGTGTCCTTATCTAATTTTTCCCCTAACACTTCCCTGCCTTCCTTTTCTGTAATCACAGAAGCAACAACTGTACCCACGTCTTTAGTGGCATCAACATACATCTCTTCTGTAGAAATCCCTAGCTCATCTGTTATTTTCTTCCCTTTTACCACTTCGGCATTATTGTACAACTGCTTTTGCATTGACTCATTCGCAACATTACAAGCAGCACGATCATTAGTATCACACGCTTTTATCATTAAGAGAACCGCTTGGATATCTCCTGCATCTTTCAAGT
>CAYNZD010000028.1:0-6230 GCA_964401675.1 Candidatus Woesearchaeota archaeon
ATTAACTTGATAGCACTCAAGCGCTTTATCGTGACCAACCAATCACAAAATTCTCCTCATCCAAACATTTAAGTTTTGGATGGAACCATTAAAAATAAGCAGAAAAAAGCCTTTATAAAACTTTATATTACGTAATATTTTCTATCAACAACTCTTAAAAACCCCTTTTTCTTTTTTATGTTATGGCAATCAAAACTCCAAAAATTCTTCCGGGCGAAAAGGGATATGTTTCAAAAAAAGAGAAAACTTTTGGGAAAAAACTCACCGAAAAAAAAGAACGAGTCAAGCAAAGAAAAAAAGAAATGTCTATCGGAAAAATTAAAACAGGTGCAAAAGCTTATCGAATTGGGAAACCAAAAGTAACTCCAAGGAAAGAGGTAAAATATCCAATTTGGAGATACTCAAGAAAAATTGGAGAAATAATTATAACCAACAAAGACACTCCAAAAGAAGAAGTAACTTTGAAATTCAATCGACTTGGCGGAATAGGAAATTACAAGCACTTAATTCAAGACGCCGATTTTCAGCTTCAATGGGCAGTCCGAGAACAAGAGCTCCTAATAACTCAAGGCAAATGTTATCTATGTAGAAAGAAATTATCCAAATCCGCAAAACCAAATCTATATCATTATAAGATGTTCAAAAAACGAACGGAGTTGCTAGAGAAGGCGGCAGAAGTTCCAGAGAAAGTTGTCTTGGGAAAATTAACAATAGAAAAAGGCTGGGAAAAATTCAACGACACTCTTGAGCAGGGCAATAGATATTATATGTCACTAAAAGACACCGCTCTCCTTTGTTCTCTTTGCGCGAAACAAAAAAACCTCGACACATAATGGGAAAACCATGGTTCGTTTATATCCTTGAATGCCAAGATGGTTCTTTTTATACCGGAGTTACAAATGACTTAGATAAAAGAATGAAAATGCATGCCGAAGGAAAAGGCAGTAAATATGTTTATCACAAAGGATTCAAAAAACTTTTACGAACAAAAGAATGTCAATCCAGATCCGACGCCCAAAAAGCAGAATGCCACATTAAAACATTACAAAAATACGACAAACTAGATTGGTTCAACCAATAAAAAAATCCGTGTCATCTGTGTAATTCGTGCCTCGTCTGTGTTCTTTTAACACCACTCCCAAAACAATCAAATCAAACAATTACACAAATAAAACCATTCAACCTCTAGCTTCCAAAATCGGCAAGTTAGCCTCAGTAGGCACATACTCAAAAGTATTCAATTTCCTACAACAGACATACAACCGTTCCCGTTCTTCCAATATCTCTTTAGTCAATTTTCTTCGTCCAGAAGTCATAGTTTCTATAGTAGCCAAGACAATATCTGCCTGAGCCCCTTTAACTCTCAAATATTTTCTAATATCTTTAAGCAAATTAATCAAAGCTGAGCCATAAAATTTCAACTGATAAATCTTTCTTCGTCCAACATTTTTTTTCATTTCTCTTAAATGCGCTCCCTTCCCATACTTCTCTTTCAATTCTTCTAGAATATCCAAAGCAGTATTTGTAATCCTGCATTCAGGAAAATATCTTGGTTTCCCTCCAGCCATCATCCCATTACTCTTCGCTATTCCAATCCAACCCTCACCATCAATAAATCCAGCTATATAAGAATTATCCATAGGTAGGATAGATACACCCTACTTAATAAAACTATTGAATCATTCTAGTAGCTTCTAAAATAGGAAGTCCAGCCTCAGTCGCTACATAAATCACTTCAGTATTTCCATCATTCAATCCTTCAACAAATTTATATTGAATATATCTTTCTGTTAAGCTTTCAGAAATAATATGATTTGCTTCAGCAATACCTCTCGCCCTAATAACTTCTGCCTCCGCTTTTAAATTTGCAGATTCCTTTAATGCTTCTGCTTCCTGTACTGCAATTTGTCTATTCCATTCAGCTTCTTTTAATTGTGCCTTTCCATTCAATTCACGAGAATAAACTTTATAATTAGGTATTCCCCAAAGAAAACCACCGATTAAAATAATAACAATAACAATTCCAGCAACAGCAACCCAACCAATTTTCATAATAAAAACAATCTTCCTTTATATATAAAGCTTACTAAGCTACAAGCTCTGCTTCACTAGTTTTTTCAACTCCATCTACATCAACTATTCTGCTAATAATTCCTTTTCTCTTAGCTAATTCCCGAATTTCAGCCGGCTTCAAGCTTTCCATATTGGCAGGATAAACAATATCAGTTATGTCTATGGCATACCTTACAGAAACATCCTTGAACTCACCGACCCCAAAAAATAACTCATCGACAATTTCTTTATTATCAGTTTTCAAAGAACAGAAATCAGCAACCGGCTTGCCGTCCCCCTTTCCTGGTTTTCCACTTGCTGGCGCCTTGGCTTTAATTTTCAAAACAAAATTGTCTCCGCTAAAACTTAAAGCAAAAAAAGTCTTTGGGTATTTATCCATTAAATTTAAAATTTTTAACGGCTCAATCTCAGTATCAATCACATATTTTCGAACGCCCTGAAAATTACTAACCTTTTTAATTTCAAACTCAAGTTCATCCTTTAAATCCAAAGTAGAAACAATAATTCCCTTAATCGCCACAGGTTTGTCAATCTTTTCCAAGCATTTTCTAATTAAAAAATTCGAGTATTCAAAGCCCGTCTTAATCGCCCATTTTTTTGCCTGTCTTTTGCCTTCCAGCAAATATTTATTTTTATATTGTCCACGACCAAATCTTAAAAATGCCAAATGCACTTCATTGTCAAAAACCTTATCAAAGATTTTTTTAATAACCATTCTACAAAAACATAAAATCTCTTTATAAATTTTCCGCAGAAGATTTATTCACGAAACTTCTTTAAATTTACTCTATAGAACTTCTGCGAGAGCCTTTTCGTTATCGTCTATATTTTCCGAAACTTTATAAGTTACGAATTCATAGATTATTATGGCAGATTACGGAGACATCAAGAAAGGAATAGTTGGCATAATAATTGCTAGTATTTTTATACTGACATTTTTTATTTTAAAGCCAATAATTGTGCCAATAATACTTGGACTTCTTTTTGCCTATATTTTTAATCCAGTTTATAAAAAAATCCAAACACTAGTTAAAAGCAAAACGCTATCCGCATTTATAGTTCTTATAGGATTAATCGCAATTGTTATAGTTCCAATAATTTGCATAGTTCCAATTCTAGTCAATCAGCTTTTCGGGATATATGTTTTACTTCAAAATTTCAATTTTGGAGAATACATAGGCAGCTTTATACAAAGTGACATTTCATCAGCTTTAGCCATAAATCTAGACAACATTATAGGTAAAATTTTCTCAACATCCTTAAGCCAATTCACAAATGTATTAGTGAATCTTCCTTCGTTACTTCTTCGATTCGCAGTTTTCTTTTTCACATTCTACTTTGCTATAAGAGATGCAGATAAACTTTGGGAATATATCTCGACATTATCACCATTTTCCGAACAAACAGAAAAAAAAATTTTGAAAGAATTCAGGGGAATAACTAATGCAATAGTATTCGGGCAGGTATTCATCGGAATAGTTCAAGGATTAGCGGTTGGTGCAGGATTATTTTTTCTTGGATTATCAAATGTTTTGGTTTTAACATCCGTTGCATGCATTGTTTCAATGATTCCAGTTTTGGGCTCTTGGATTGTTTGGATGCCAGTTGGCATTTTTCTATTAATTACTGGAAAAACATTTGCCGGCATATTTCTTCTACTTTATGGGGCCTTCTTTGTTTCGCTAATAGATAATTTTTTCAGACCATATATATTATCAAGACAATCAAATCTTCCAATCGCATTAAGTGTCATTGGAACAATCGGGGGACTTTATTTTTTCGGAATCACTGGATTAATTCTTGGCCCGCTTACTATTGCATACGTTTTAATTATTATAGAGTTCTACAGGCAAGACAAATTAAAAGAATTATTTGAGAAGTAGAGGCGTAGGAATGAAGTTAAAGATAAAAAATTTTAATTGGCTAGCAGGTCGTCCAGTAGTTATTCTCAACGACAAAACTGCAAAAAAAATGAATGTTTTTGTAGATGATAGAATTATGTTATCAAGTTCAAAGAAAGTTTATGCAGTTGTGGATATCTTCCCAAAATTAGTAAAAAAAAATGAAATAGGCTTATCTCAAGAATTAAGCGAAATTTTAGAATTAAAAAATAAATCACTTGTGGAAGTAAGCTCAGCAGGGATGTCTAACGTAACACTTTTAATAAAAAAGAAATTAAATAAAGGAATACTGAGTGAAAAAGAATTGCAATATTTAATTTCTGAAATTGTTCATAATAATTTAACTGAATCTGAAATTGCATTTTTTATTGCGGCTGAAAAAATAAATGGGATGAATATCAATGAAACAATTAATTTAACTAAGGCGATGGTGAAGACAGGTGCAAGATTAAAATTTAAGAGTAAGTATGTTGCGGATAAACATTGCATAGGAGGAATCGCGGGGAACAGAACTACTCCAATCGTTGTAGCAATTTGTGCAGCAGCAGGATTGATATTACCAAAAACATCATCACGAGCAATAACATCAGCATCGGGAACTGCAGATGTAATAGAAACAATATCCAATGTAGAACTTTCTTTAAAAAAAATTATAAAAGTTGTGCATAAAACTGGTGCATGTTTAGCATGGGGAGGATCCTTGGGACTTGCTCCTTCCGATGACAAAATTATACAAGTAGAAAGATTACTAAATTTAGACGTAGAGCCTCAGCTATTAGCCTCAATTATGTCAAAGAAGATAGCTGGAGGGGCGAAATATATTATAATCGATATTCCTTACGGGAAAGGTTCAAAGGTAAAAAATATAATTTGTGCAAAAAAACTTGGAGAAAAGTTCAAAAAAATAGGAAAATATTTTAGATTAAAATTAAAAATTGTTTATACTGATGGAGCCCAACCTATTGGAAATGGAATTGGTCCAAATATGGAGATGATGGATGTTCTAAAAGTTTTACAGAATGACGGACCTCAAGATTTAAGAGAAAAATCCATTCTCCTTTCAAGTGAATTAATAAAACTTTGTGGGATTAAAAATTCTAGAAAGAAAGCAGAAGAAGCACTAACTTCGGGAAAAGCATACGAAAAATTCAAAGAAATTATTAATGCGCAGAATGAAAAAAAAGATTTTGAAGAAAAAATTTCACAATTAGAATTGGCAAAATATAGAAAAGTAATAAAAGCAAAACATTCAGGAAAAATTGTTTCAATAAGTAACAGTGGAATTAATTCATTATGTAGAGCTCTTGGAACTCCAGAAACAAATTCAGCAGGTGTCTATTTGCATAAACATCTGGGGAAAATCGAGAAGGGCGAACCAATTCTAACTCTTTATACCGAATCCAGAAAGAAAAGAAGAGACGCTTTAAAATTTATAAAAGAATTTAACCCGATTGTTTTGAAATAGCATTCCTAACATTAATTTCATCTCCAGGGTTAGTAACTCCAAACCACTTATCTAAATTAGAATAAACTTTCATTTTTATTAAATTAGCATCTATAAGTTTTGACAATTCTTCCGAAAGCAAGCATTCAGCATTTGGATTTTTCTTATTTTCTTCTTTAAATAATTTAAGTTTTTTTTCTAATATTTCAATTACTTCGGGGCACATTGCAAAAAAACTCATAGCGCATAAATTATTACTGCTTAAATTTTTTTCAGAAAAATTACGTTTTTCAATTCCGAATGTTTCCTTTATGCTCTTTGCATATTTATTTTCATCTAGTTCGAATATACCTCTATTGACCCCGCCATCATCAGAAAGCACATTCCCAAGTTCAAATCCTACCGCAGCACATTCTTTATTTTTATGGACATGCTCAATTAAAATTTTAAAACTATCTTCGCCATAAATATCGTCCCCGCTGCAGATAACAAAAGGACAATCAATAATTTCTTTTGCGCAACACAAGGCGTCTACACTTCCCCATGGCTTTTTTCTCAACTCAGAATCAAATTCCTGTCGCGCATAATAAACAGGAACACCCCTATAATTATCGCCAAACATTTTTCTAAACTCTACCTCTGTTTTATCTCCAACAATAAAAATTATTTTATTAAAATCTGCATTAATTGCCTGATTCACCGAATATTCAATCAAGGTTTCATCGTTGGGTCCAACTTTTGCAAATTGTTTTACCTCTCCATTAAATCGACTAGACATCCCCGCGACCATATAAACAACTGCAACATCCCTT
>CAYNZD010000029.1:0-4601 GCA_964401675.1 Candidatus Woesearchaeota archaeon
TAATAAATGTTTCTAAAACACTTTTATATCCCTTCTATATCAATCAAATATTTCCCTTCCTGTAACTTAAATACAATTGGCCGCCTATTCATTAAAGAAACTATATCAATCTCAAATTGCCCTGGCTTCAAAATTCGAATACTCTCCAAGTCTAAAACTACTGGCTTTAATTCATCTTCAATTTTCAAAATACTCCTCACATCTTCCTCAACTTGTTTTTTATCTATTGTATCAAATTCTGGGATTGGTATTTTTTTTGACTCTTTTATCTTCATCATTTGCTCATCACGAATGTAAAAAAAGAACTTCCCCCCACAGCTACTGCAACCTTCAAGAATTTCCTTACTCCCCACAGGAATAATTTTCGAACAGTGTACACATTGATGCGGCATTTTGTCTCCTATAATTTATAGAATTAGAAATTAATAAACCTTCTTATTCCCTTATTTTCTTTGCAGCATTAACTCAAGCTTCTTTGGATCTTTAGTAATTTCTTTTACAACCGAAGCCGGGCCAATAATTGTAATTGCATCTTGTTCTCCTACTAAAATTTTTGCAATGTTTCTTCTAACTTTATCAAATAAAGTTTTATATTCATTCTCCCCAGAAATAGCTGCAATTTCAACTCCCTGAAAACCCCTTATGTTCCCAATCAACATCATAGAATTCTCAATCAATCGCACCTCCTCGTCCGGACTAAGTTTCCCCTGTAAAATAATAATCTTATTAGTAAGAACCAACCCCATAATTTTCTTAATCCTTCCAACCGTATCTTCTCTCGCAATCTCCGAATACGGCATAAAATGAATCATCAAGTCACTAGCATTTTTACCAATCTTCTTGCCTATTTTGGCAGCTTTTTTCACACTCTTTTTTTTAACAACCATCTTAAATCTTTTTTACTAATTTGAAAAGCCCTTCATAAAACTCTTCAATATTATCTCCGCTTTTCGCCGAAATTCCAACAACTTCATATTCTGGGAACGCTCCCTGTACCTTTTTAACATTAGACTTTTTTAAATCTATCTTGTTTGCAACAATCAAAACAGGAATATCTCTCGCCACCAAATTCCCAATAATCGTAATATTAACCTGAGAATAAGGGTTCATCGTCGAGTCAATCAGAACGATGACTGCATCCATATCATCAAGCCACTTAATAGATTCAATAATTCCTTGAGTCGCCTCCTTCGCGACATTCTGAGCCTTTTTTCTTTTTAGTCCAAATTTCATAAAATCCTCAAAGTCAATTTTTGTCGCAATACCCGGCGTATCAATCAATTTAAACTCAATTTTTTTCCCATCCCTCTCAATCATAACCTTTTCCTTAATTTGAATATCCCTTGTTTCATGCGGCATCTTACTAACTGAACCCAAATCTTCACCGAGCCAGTCTTGACAAATTCTATTAGCCAAACTTGTTTTTCCCGCATTCGGCGAACCATAAAAGCCCAACTTAATCTCCCCTTTCTTTTTAAAAATACCAGAGAATATTCTAGAAGCAAAATTCCGTATAATTTTTATCATTATACTCTTCTTTGAAAGCCAGATTTATTAATGTTTCTCCCCATTTGTTGCCTATTTCCAGTAACAGTATTAACTTTCGCCAAAACATCCTCCCTAGCTTTCCTATTCCTAAAATAAGCCAAAACTTTTTCAAATGGAATAATTTCGTACATTCCCGTCCTATCTCCCCTCGACTTCTTAATAATATAATTTACTCTCTCGCTTGACCAACCTTTTGATCTTAATTCTGCTCCAATCCTTAAATCTTTCATTCCACGTGCCCTAGCATTCGTCACATACATCAAAAGATTATACAGCTGTCTGTCATCCCTAAATAAATAATTCTCATAACAATGTTTATACCAAATTTGCAAAACAGAGTAAATAATAAGGATAAACAATAAAGACAATATTAAATAAATAATTGCTCGGCCAACTGGCTTACAATCACTTCGACAATTATCAGGATTTTCTCCATACTCCTTTTCACAAATCAAGTTAAAATTACAAGTTGTGTCAATATCGGCATCAATAACTATTGAGCTCAATTTTGGAGAAACAAAAAATGTTGTTGGCTCAGCGCTTTTATAATAAAATTCAAAACTTTTTTTACTTTCTGGCTCCAAAATAATTATTGTTGAATCTCCTGCTTTTCTGGCTCCAATATCTTCCTTAAAATATAAATCATTAAATGGCCTATTAATTACAAAATAACTTTCCCTGCTATCTTTAGAGCTAACTTCAAAATTATAAACTCTAAAAATTCCATTACTCTCTCTGTCCCACATAGAAACTATAAATTCTTTTGTTTCGAAATTAACATCAATATTTTCATTTTGCCAATTTAAAATAAAGTTCGCATAACCTTTATTATTATCTTTATTTATATCTCCACTAATTATTGCAACAGGTTCGGCATTGATATCTTCCACTTTTGTCATTAAAAAAGAAACGTTAAAACTATTAACACCAATTCCTACCGGGATATTCAAGGCATAAAGCTCTTCAGCAACTTTAATAAAATCCTGCTCAATAAAACTGTTATTTCTCGCTCTATCTAGTCTGTCTAGCTCACTTTCAAAAGAGACAACACCAATAATTTTCATTAAGGCCTCGCTATACCAAAAAGGAAAGCTTTCAATATTAGAAACAATACTTTCTAGAGCACTTCTTTTAGAAATTAAAGTTGTATTAATTACCACTTCAGGACTAATAGTTTCAATATCAAAACTTTTTGCAGAAGTTAAATTTCCACCCGCACTAACTTCAAGAACCATTGTATAATTTTTCAAATCAGGATAACTATGAAAAGTAAAAGGTAAATTTGTTACGGCAGTTTCATCATCCCCAAAATCCCATTTATAACTTAATGAATTGTTCCCTTCGAATTGAACCCCTACATTAAATTTGATGGGAACTCCTGCGGGAGGATTTTGAGGAAAAAGTAATAAAATAATTGGCGCGGGTAAAACATTTATGCTAGCATTGAAAAAATCAGCTTCATTAAATGAAACAATATAATCCATAGTTTTAGAGACGATAAATCCAAGCGTGCTTAAATCAAGAACTCCATTAAAATCCACTGTGACCGGAGTAACATCTATATCATAAATCTCGCTCGTAGAATCCCACTCTAGATCACTTGTATATGTCAACTGCACATCATAAATTCTAGCATCCTGAGCCACTCCAGAAATCGCAAAAGGCAAAATACAACCACCATTAGAACAATCTCCTTCGTATTTCTTTAGAATAAGCAAATTAGCTGCCTCAATAATATCTTCTTTGTTGAAATCAACATCATCAAGGAAATCGGCACTTGCATACTTTGCAGCTTGAACAAAAATAGCATAATCTTTAACACTTCCTTCTGGTCCAGAAACATAACCAAATCCACAATTGTCTCCAATGTCTTCCTGATAAATTCTATATCCAGTTAATATATCAGAGCCAACACAAACCTGATAATTACCTGCAGAAAAAATTTCACCAATATCAGGACTGATTAAACAGCTCTCATCTGAATTAGGATTATAACTACACTCCCAAGAAGCCCCAGTCCCCGTTTCTGGATAAACCACCATGTTCAACTCTGCGGTATCTATTCCACCAACACTAGCTCCTATATTTAAAGTTCCACTATTTGGAATTGAAATCATTTCACAATAAAAAGAATTTCCGATCAGTGGCCCTTGAGTTCCCCTAATCGAATCATAACATCCCCAATCCTTCAACAATAATAAATCAGAAAATTCATTAAACCGCCAATCTTTTTTTTCAAAAAATTCTATACTTAACGGAGACCTAAAGCTTTCTTTAAAATTACTTTCAACCTTAAAATTTAAACTATCTAAAACAATATTTTCTCCATCCAAAATAAATCCCATATATTTTTTGCCAGCAGCATGAATCCTAAAACTCTTATCGGCGACGCCATCAAAAAAACTATAATCATTAGAACAATCTGGAGGCGAACATTCAAAAAGGACTCCACTCTTGCTCAGAAAATCGCCAACTTCAATCTCATCATTATTATTAGAAGTTATTTTTGAATTATAATTTTCTCCAATGATTGTCAAATTGATATCTCCTCTAATTATCTCAAACGGGGAATAAGCATCTTCAATACTAAAATTATGTACTACCACTGATGCCGAAACAACACTAGCTAAAACATAAACAAATAGCAGGTACATCATCCACTTTTTCATTTTTTAATCACCATTTTAACAAAATGAAACATGAAACTTCTTTGAAGTTACTTTTTCATAAGATAAATTAGTAACAATACTTTATAAACATTTCAGCTTCTTTTTTTTAACTTTTCTTTTGGAAAAATTTTTGTAAATTTTTTCATTTTAAAAATAAAGAGACCAATAAGCAGAACAAAGAAACCAATTACATAAATAATATAATCATCCCAAAAATTCCCAACAGAAATATAATCACCAATCCCTTCTGTCCTTTCTCCAATTATAAATTTTGTAACAGATTCAGATCCTGCCACAACAAAACTAGACAAAACAATAGTCAATAACAAGCTACAAATCACTACTTTTTTCATACCTATTTTAACATATCCTTTTATTTAAATT
>CAYNZD010000029.1:4701-6091 GCA_964401675.1 Candidatus Woesearchaeota archaeon
TATCTCTATCATAAAAATAATAAGTTCCAATAATAAAAATAGAGATAAATATAGCGAACAAACTAAATCCAGACAATTTGACTATTGGCTCTCCGCAGCTTCTATTTGTTGATCCATCACTACATCCCAATACATCTAAACAATCTTCAGGAACAATACCTCCAAACTCACCAAAACCACCCATTACAGAATTGTTAGAATACCATGTCACATCTTGATTACCATCAATACATTCTCCAAGATCATAAGTATTTGAACATGAAAATATTTCCTGTTCTTCATCTTGATTATAAGAAAATTGTGTCGCAATCAATCGGACTTGACATTGTTTTCCATCAGGAGAATCCTCATACCATGAGCAACTGCAATCTTTCTCAGGAATCGAATAAACTGTTCCATCATTACACTCTATATATTCTCCACAAAGGTCTGTCCCGATCCCAATTTGTCCAAGTTCATAAATGTCGGCTGTGCATTCTGCTTCATTGTTATAAATATCACAACCATAATCTTTAATACTATCAACACACTCGCCATTCAATTCAAACCAAATACACCCTATACTTCTACAATCTAACTCTGTTGTCATATTAAAACAATTTTCCAATCTGCGATCACATCTAAATTCTCCACCCCCCGTATTATTACAAAACATTCCAGAAGGACAGCAAAAATCCTCTCCAAGAATATAACTATCTTCCCCTAATGAACATCCCAATCCTGCTTCTGTGGTTATCCATGAATCCATGTTGGCATCGCAATAAAAATGCCCCTCCGCATCTCCCCTTGAACACTCACTAGTTGCGACTCCAATACTCTCACCTCCAAAATCAAAATTACATCCTCCAATATTAAAATCAGTCTGTGTAGCTGACAAACTATCCGCATCACTGAAACCAATTAAAAAAAATCCTAATAAAATTATTATCACCCATCTCATATATATTATATAAATCACTTCTTTATAAAGATTGCCAAAATTAACTAATTTCAACTCTCAGCGTTGCCGAATTTTCTCCAACAACTGGAAATTCTGCAGCAAATCTATATGCCACGGAATCCGAGCTATCAACAAATTCTCTTGCTATATTTTCCGGCAAAAATCTCCAGTACCAGCTAAAAGTATCGCCCTCCTCAGGCACAAGCAAATCGACAACTCCACTAGTAACTCTTATAGCCCGAGTAGCCGAAGCATCAAATTCAACTATACTTCCACCAATATTACTAAAATATTTAGGCTTTGTAATGCATGCCGCAACATATTCATCATCAATATAGCTCCCGCCAATATTTTTATCTAGAATCATAATATTAGAAATCACCTTTGCCACCTCCCCTTTACTATTAACTCCTTCCACTACAACCTGAGAATTCCCAGGCGAATCAAAAA
>CAYNZD010000030.1:0-6069 GCA_964401675.1 Candidatus Woesearchaeota archaeon
GTTTTCATATTAATGTCTCGAATTTTTGGTTTTTAAGGTTAACTATAGTCTTTGTCCAAATAGCCCCGCGAGGATTCGAACCTCGGTTGCTGGGATCAAAACCCAGAGTCCTTGACCACTAGACTACGGGACTAGTAAATGTAAAAGATTTAGTGTATTTTTAAAACTAGTGTTTAGTGATGTGTTTCGGAACGTTTTAATAGTTTGTTTTGTATGTTGTTATATGAAAAAAGAAGTGATGATTTTAATTTTATTAGGAATATTATTAGTCTCTCCTTTAGTTTTTGCACAAGAGCAAAATCAATCTCAAATATATTCAGGTGTTGATAGATTTACAGACAATGTTAAATTGGTTTTTTCGGGAGGAGACAATAAAGTTAGATTGGCTTTGGAAATTAGAGAAAAAGAAATAGAATCTGCGATTAATAATATCCAAAACCAAGGAGAAAAAAAGGCTATTAAAAATTTAGAAAGAGCAAAAAAGAAACTTCAAATTGTGCAAGAAAAAGTTTCATTAGATACCTCGGGAGAGATTCAAACAAGTGTTGATGAAATTATAGATAAAATAGATGGCGAAGAAAACCTTCCAGATGAATTTGGCGATTACATTTTAGAAGAAGAGAAAACACAGCTTACAGCAGAGCTTACTGAAAAAACTTTTGAGTATTGCACAGAACTTTCAAAAGAAGATTTTGCTTTAATGTTACAAGAAGATGAATGCAATCCAGAGACGGCTATTCCTGGGCTTGAAAAAGAATTAGAAAAGTTAAAAGATCTTCAATTAAGAATGTTTGTTCAATTAATGTTAGAGATTAGAAGTTGCATAGACGATCCCGGAACTTGTAATTGTGAGGCTAATGTTGATGTAGAACAAAAAGCAAAATGCGAGAAGATGGTTGCTTTAGCCCTTAAGTGTGAATATAATGAGGATGAAGCATCTTGTAATGAATTAAAATCTATGGAGCCGAAGAAAGGAGATAATTTTGCAGAAAGTTTTGTTCCTGATTATTTAATGAATTTATTTAGAGAAAAAGAGGGGAAGATGATAGGATATGATATAGAACCTTCGTGTGGAGTCCCTGAGGAATGTTGGGATGAAAATGATAAGCCTGAATGTAGACAGTATGATTCCTTTAAGGAGACAAAAGAAGATTGGGACGAATATGGGAATTTTATAGGAACAAAAAATAAATGTGGAAAAGAAGGGTCGGTGCCAACAATGAAAGAATCAATTCCTCAATGTTTTGATGGTGACGTTTTCTTAGAAGAAAAATGCGGCGAGATTACAATGGTTGAAAATGAAGATGGTTTAATAAATTATCTTATTGGGAATGAAATTAATGGTATTATTGGTGATTTTGAAAATAAATCTATGCAGCGTAGATATGCTCCTGGGACTTCTGCTAATGGAACAATGGGAGTTAATGGGACTATGGAATATGTGATGGAGATTAGAGAAGGATGGATGATGGTGGACAACGAATGGGTAGTGGATGAAGGAGCTCGGGGAATAAAAAAAGAAATGGATATGATTGAGGACAAAATTGCAGAAAGAACTTATGCTCCTGGGACTGGTCCTAATGCTATTGTAAGAGGAAATGCTACTGGTGACGATGGATTAGAGTGGGAAGTTGAAGGAAATGTTGCTGGTGGAATTAGTGGAGAATCTGGCGTAGTTGTAGAAGGTGGAGAAAATGTAGTTGCTGATGATGTGGCTCCAGAACCTGACGGAATTGTTGAGGTTGCTGATGATAATCATATTGATGAAGGTGATGAAGAAGGACCAAGTTGTGGCGATGGAGTTGTATGCCCATAAAAAGAAAGTTGCCTAATAATTCATATTCAATAATAAAATTATTGATTTTTGTATCGACCACGTTTTTCTACTATCTTTAATCTTTCAAGAATTTTTTCAGCATCTTGCCAAACATATCCCTTTGTAAAGTGATTGAATAAATCTTCGTGGTTTTGGAAATGTTTTGCTTCAAGGGCTTGTTTGATTAAGTGAAGGTCGACTGCCTTGTCTTCGATTTTTGTTGAGATGAATCCAAGTCCGAAGTCTATTAAAAATAATTTATTATTTAGGAAAATTGTATTTGAAGTTGTGAGGTCTCCATGTATAATATTATTTTTATGTAAGATTGCAGTTTGTTTTCCGAGTTTTTGCATAACTCTGAATTGCTTTTTTTCATCGTAAGAGTTTAAAGTTTCAGATAATTTATCTCCATCTATATATTCTATTTGGATATTGAATTTGTCCGCGCTGAAAACCCTTGGAACATTAACTTTTGCCTCGAGGGCTTTGGATAGAAGCTTTGCCTCGGAGCGAGTTCTGCGAGTTCTGATTTGTTTATCCAACTGAGGATGCCTATAAGATTTTGGAATTCTGTCTTTTGTTATCATATCTTTATCTAGAAATATTTTTGCTTCAGCGCCTTGTTGAATTAATTTTTTCATAATAGGGTTTTTAGAATCTCGAGTGTTTCTTCCGGATTTTCAACTTTAATACATTTAATTCCTGTTTTAATAACTGAATAATCGTTTCCGCTTGGGCTTAGCTGGTCTCCGAAAAATAACATATCATTTTTGGACAAGGAGTGCGTTCTCATAAAATCTTCAAGGGAGTTTCCTTTTTCAATATCTTTTTTTGTTATATCTATAGAAGTTGTTCCGCCTATTGTCAGTCCATATTTTCCTTCCTCAAGAATCTCTTTCAAAAATAATATAAATTTCTCTCTTTTTGTTTTATCTTGGTCGTAAGATGCCTTGCTTTCTCTTGGCGCGTTTCTTTCTAATATCGAAAAAGTTATTTGAGAGTCCCTATCTTGTATCTGATCTTTTTCTGAAGTTATAGGCAAGAGATTATATTCTTTTTGCAATTTCTTTAGTGCTGAAATTATTTCTTCTTTTTCTTCTTTTTCTAATGTCTTTTTATGTATTTCTTTTTCTTCATTCTGAAAAACTAAAAGATAATGTGTTCCGGTGTTTGCCAAGATGTGATGTTTTCTATTCAGTTTTGAACTAATCATTCTTTTAAGTTCCGAGGCATGGGTTCCGCTTATGAAGACCAATTCTTCTTTCAGTTTATTTAGAGTATTTGCCATATCGTTGGAAATTTGAGCACAACTTTCTGTTGTCGTGTTATCTACATCAAAAACTAAAAATTTATATTTGTCTTTCATTTATTTTTTAATATAGTAGTGTTTAAAAATTTGTCAGTCGTATTTATTCTATGGGAAATAAAGAATTGACTCTTTTAGAAATATTGAATTTGGCTGTTGAAAAACAGAAGAAAGGGGAATTAGATGAGGCGGAAATTCTTTATAGAAAAATTTTAGAAAAACATTCTAGTTCTGATGCTTTTCATTTGTTGGGATTGGTTGAATATGAAAGAGGGGAATATAAAAAAGCCGTTGAAAATATTAAGAAAGCTATTGAATTAAATCCAGATGCTTCTTTTTATGGTAATTTGGGAATGTGTTATGACAAATTGGGAGATGAAGAAAAATCTGCGGAGTGTTTTTTGAAAGCATTGGGGATCAATCCTGAATATAAGAAAGCGTATCTTGCTAATTATAATCTTGGGATTTATTTTAAGGAGAAAGGGGAAATTGAAAAGGCGCTTGGATATTATGATGAGGCGATAAGATTGAAAGAGGATTTTTCTGATGCTCATTGGAACAGGGGGCTTGTCTTACTTCTTTTGGGAAGACTTGAGGAAGGCTGGAAGGAATATGAATATAGAATGAAAAAAGATAGTCCGGTGGATTCTAGAATTTTTGATAAGCCAAAGTGGGATGGTTCTGTTTTGAATGGTAAGAAAATTTTTGTTATTTCGGAGCAAGGATTTGGAGACAATATACAATTTGTTAGATATTTGAATTTAGTAAAAGAAAGAGGCGGATATATTATTTTGGAATGCAGAAAGGAACTTATGAGTTTATTTAAGAGTTTGAAAATGGTTGATGAGTTTGTTGAAAAGAAGAATAATTTTTCTGATATTGATTATGATTTTTATGTTCATCTTATGAGTTTGCCAAGAATATTTAATACAAACTTGGAAAATATTCCGAATGAAGTTCCTTATCTTAAAGCGGATTCTGAACTTATTGAAAAATTTAAACCGAAATTTGATTGTGACGAATTTAAGATTGGAATCGTTTGGTCTGGAAATGAAAAACAAGATGATAATGATAATAGGTCAATGAAGTTTGAAAATTTTAAATCTTTGAAGGCTATTAAGGGAGTTAAATTATTTTCTTTGCAGAAAGGTGAACCGGCTGAACAATTAGATGAGAATGTGGTTGATATTGGGAAGGATATAAATGATTTTGCGGATACGGCTGCGGTTATTGAAAATTTGGATTTGGTTATTTCGGTTGATACGGCGACTGCTCATTTGGCTGGTGCGATGGGGAAACCTGTTTGGGTTCTGCTGACTAAAATTCCAGATTGGAGATGGTTGTTAGATAGAGAAGATTGTCCGTGGTATCCGACTATGAAATTATTTAGGCAGAAAAATTTGGGAGATTGGGATGAGGTTGTTGAGAGGGTTGGGGTTGAATTGAAATTGATGATTTAAGAAAATATAATTGCCTTAGTGCCTTGATATATAAGGAAAAATTTCATAATGTCAGTTATATAATTCTTTATAAAGTTTCAAGTTGTGAGAAATTAATGGGAAGAAAATTTAAAATTTTTTTAAGTCATAGTTCTTTGGATTACGATTTAGTTAAAGAAATAAAAGATGCTCTTGAATCTATTGGAATTGATGCCTTTTTGGCTCATAGAGATATAACCCCATCAAGAGAATGGGAATCGGAAATATTAAAAAATCTTTATGCTTGTGATCTTTTTATGCCTATTTTGACAGAAAATTTTAAAGGGTCTAATTGGACAGATCAAGAGGTCGGGATTGCTTATGCCAAAAAGAAGCCATTTCTTTCGGTTATGTTAAACGAGAGTCCTTATGGGTTTATGGGGAAGTGGCAAGGATTTAGACTAGACATCTCTGAACTCAAGCGAAAGTATTCGATTTTTACTCTTTTAAAGCACATGGTTAAGCATTTTCCAAAAGAGATTCGAGAGACCATTTTTCTATCTCTTGAAGGTATAGAAAATTATGAGGGAGCTAATAATGCATTTGAATTTTTGGATGATTTTCACCCCTTTAATGAGAGTGAAATAAATATGATAATCAAAGGCTCCATTAATAACAATAATATTATTAATGGATTTAAGTCAAAACCCCTTTTGTCTGAGTGGTGTAAAAAATATAAAAAGAGTATTTATATGTCGAATTATAGAAAGATTATGTTCATTCTGGAGCCTTCGAAAGAATATTCTAAAATAGCACTGAAGCTTTCAAACAAAATGAAGAAGTCTTTTGATGAGATCAATGAGATTGTTGATGCAAGAATAGAAATCCATAATGGAATGATTTCCAAGGAAGGCGTGATAAAAATTATTGCCAGCGAACAGGGAATAGAGCTATCTTCTAAAGAGATAGATTAATATTAATATTCCAGGTATTACATTTAATGCGATATACCAAATCCAATGTTTCATAAAAAATTTGGTCCATATTATAGGGTTAAAACTTCCAGTAATATATTTCATTAAGAAAGGGGAAAATATTGATAATGCGAAAAGAAGAATTATTATTAATGGTATATTGTTTTTGCGTTCTTCTATAACAAAATTACCTTTTAGTGGATTCATCTTAAATTTTAACTTTCCCTCTAAACTTCTTGGCCATTTTTTGCATTGTCTTTTGGTCTATTTTCCCTTCGGCTAATCCGGTTTGCATTCCCATCATTTCTTTAATCATCTTATATTGTTTTAGAAGTTCTCGGATTTCGGTTGTAGTTGTTCCCGAACCTTTCGCGACTCGCTGAATTCGAGAGGTTTGTTTTTCAAGAATTTCAGGATTTTCAATTTCTTCTTCGGTCATTGAAGAAATAGAATCTTTCCAATGTTTCATTTTTGCTTCTTGTTTTTCTAACATTCCTTTAGGAACTTTCGCGGCGGACATCCCAGGAATCATTCCAACTAATTTATCCATTGAAC
>CAYNZD010000031.1:0-6023 GCA_964401675.1 Candidatus Woesearchaeota archaeon
ACATCGTCAATCCGAAGAATCATAATTGCAACTTCTGTAGCCGAAGCAAGTGCCTGTGTCTTAACTCGCAACGGCTCAATAATTCCATTCACCAAATTATCTTCGACTTTACCATTAAATAAATTTAGACCTGCATTTTTCATGCCAGCATCATGACTTGCACGAAGTTCGGTTAAAACATCAATAGGATCCATTCCTGCATTCTCCGCCAATGTAGTTGGAATAAATTCTAAAGCCAATGCAAACTCTTCAACTGCCAACCTTTCGCGCCCCTTTAACTCAGAAGAAAATTCCCTTAATCTTTTTGATAATTCAATTTCAATCGCGCCACCGCCAGCAACAATTTTAGAATCTTTCAGCGCCACCGCAACATCGCCCAAAGCATCCATCACCGCACGCTCAACCTCGTCGATAACATGTTCGGTTCCCCCTCTAATTAAAATTGTCAACGCTTTCGGATTTCGACAACCCATAATATAAGTCATTCCCTCTTCTCCATCTCTCTGCTCTTCAACATAACTCGCATAACCCAAATCACCATTATCAATCTCGCTCAACTTTGAAACAATCCTCCCGCCGGTAGCCTTCGCCAAACTCTGCATATCTGATTTTGCAACACGCCGAACGGCATAAATCCCCGCCTTCGCCAAATAATATTGCACCAACTCATCAACTCCCTTCTGCACAAAAATAACATTCGCCCCCGATTCTTTAATTTTATCAACCTTCTCTCTCAAAATCGAATCTTCCTGATTCAAAAAATTCTGCAACTGGTCAGGTGTCGAAACCGCAATTTTAGCTTCAGTCTCAGGTCCGCGAATTTCCAAAGCTTCTTCAATTAAAGCAATTTTCGCCTCGTCAATACGAACCGGCATCTCCAAATTAATTCTTTCTTTATCTAAAACAATTCCTTTGATTAATTCCGAATCCTCAATAGACATCCCTTTTTGCTTCTCTATTTTAATATCCTCTAAATTCACATTACCCTTCTCTGCAACAATCTCAATCGCCTCAACAATTATCTCGCCAAACTTCTCTTTCAAATATTCGGCACCTTTTCCCGTCATCGCAGTCTGTGCAATTTTTATTAACTCTTCCTTTGAATTAATTTCAATCGCTAATTCTTTCAAAATCGCCTGCGCCTTTTCTTCAGCCCACCTATAGCCTCGCGTAATAATCGTCGGATGAATTTTCATGTCTAACAATTTTTCTCCATTCTCTAAAAACTTCCCAGCTAACATAACAGCAGTAGTCGTTCCATCGCCAACTTCACTCTCTTGCGTTTTAGCAATTTCAACAATCATCTTTGCCGCTGGATGCTCAATTTCCATCTCATCCAAGATTGTCACACCATCATTCGTTACAACAATATTACCAGTTCTATCAACCAGCATTTTATCCATTCCTTTCGGGCCCAAAGTCGTCTTTACCGTCTCAGCCACAACACGCGCCGCCAAAATATTATTTCTCTGAGCATCCCGACCAAGAATTCTATCACTTTCTCCTGATACAACATTTTCAACCATAACAAAACTTCACTAAAATTACTTATAAGGATTATTGTGATTTAGTCATCACAAATCCCACTACTCAAAAATACTCCTATAATTATATAAACTTTCTATCACTGAATATTTATGGAAATGGGAATAAAAGTTGGCGATTTAATGACAAGAAATTTTATCTACGTTCACCCAGATGCAAACCTGAAAGAGTGTGCCCAGACGATGATTAAAAAAAGGGTCGGAAGTCTCATTATTAAAAACGGCGATAAACTCAAGGGGCTTCTGACTGAGAAAGATATTATTTGGGCAATTGTAAAAAAATCAGAAAAAGACCTTAAGGGTATTAAAGCGGAAGATTTAATGAGACGAAAAATTGTTACGATAAAACCTTCTGCGGACATAATTAGTGCAATACAAAAATTCAAAAAGAAAAAAGTCAGACGTTTGCCAGTGGTTGAAAACGGCAAGTTAATAGGAATAATAACAGCAAATGATATTTTAAGAATTGACCCTGGACTTTTTCAAATGATAGCAGAAACAATTAAAATAAGAGAAGAAACTGAAAAACTTAATCGAAGCCAAATAGATGTTCCGCGAAAACAAGGAGCCTGTGAAGAATGTGGCGATTCTGACATGCTATACTATGACGAACCTCAATGGCTTTGCGAACTCTGCTACACAAAACGATAACGTTTATATATTCTATTTCTCTTAAAATTTAAAGATGGTACAAAGAAAAGAGATATACAAAGAAATCTTCAAACATACAGGTTACTGGAAATATGCTGAACTTTACGACATGGTGTTTGAGTGGTTTAAAAATCGCGACTGGATTCTTAAAGAAGAGATGTATAACGAAAAAATACAAGCCAACGGGAAAGAGGTAATTATCAGATGGGTAGCAATAAAAGAAATTACAGATTATTTTATGTTTGAAATTGTTTTAGAATGGCATATTCTAGGAATGAAAGACGCCGAAGTTGAAATAGACGGAGAAAAAGTTAAAACAAACAAGGGGGAAGTAGAAATTGTTTTTAAATCAACTATAATTAAAGACTATGAAAGGAGATGGGAAACTTTGCCATTATGGAAATTTATGCGAGCCTTATATGAAAAGCATGTCATAAAAGCAACAGTTGATGAATTTGAAGAAAAGCTTCGAGAAGATGAAACAAAAGTACTGATAAACGACATAAAAGGATTTCTCAGAATTTCTCATAAATCAAAGTAATTGATTTTCAATCACAATAATCTTTATAAAATAATTTTAATCTCTTATTGTATGAAAAAATTACCTTTATTTTTAACAATGGTGTTGCTATGTATCAGTTTCATATCTGCCCTAGAATTTTCGGCAGAATATGACACAAATATCCTCGTTCGCGATATGGAAAATTCAATTGAATTAACCTTAAAAATCGAGAATGCGTCAGAAGGAACCTACAATCTTTATACTCTTTCCGATATCTCAATTCATCCATCAGAAACATTTGTCATTGGAGACGACCCTTTTGAAAAAAAATTCACAATGACAGCAAAAGACAATCTTGACGTTGAAGGTTACTATTCATTTACCTACACGTTAAACCATAGGAACGTTGAAAAATTTGACAAAAAAATGCTAATTGATTTAATTAACTTAGAAGATGCTATAGAAATAGGCTCAGATTCAATTGATCCAACATCAGGCGAATTATCCTTCTATGTCCAAAATAAAAAATCAGCAAGTTTGAAAAATCTGTCCGCAAAATTTTCATCAATCCTTTTTGAAACAGAGAGAACTTTTGATATAGGTCCAAACGAGAAATTAGAAATCTTTGTAGACATTGACGAAAATAAACTCAAAAAAACGAAAGCAGGTGTTTACATAATTAAATCGGTTTTTCAGACAAAAAAGGGAGATAAAAAAATAGAAGGCAATTTGTATCTTGGGGAAAAAAAGGGAATAACTTTAACTAAAGATAGGTCGGGCATATTAATACGATCCGAAACCATAACAAAAGTTAATGCCGGCAACGTTTTAGAAAGTGTTCAAATAAAATTAGAACGAAATATTTTCTCAAGACTTTTCACAAGTTTTAATATTGAGCCAATATTTATTGAAAGGGAAGGATTCATAGTTGAATATACATGGATAAAAGAAAAATTAAATCCAGCAGAAGCATATATCATAAAAGCAGAAACAAATTATATCTTTCCATTTTTAATAATTGTGTTCGCTACTCTAGCATTATTAGGATTTAAACGATTTTCTGAAACAAAGCTTGAACTAAAAAAATCCGTCTCTCACGTCAAAACGAAAAATGACGAGTTTGCATTAAAAATAACTTTATCATTAAAAGCTAAAACAGAAATCGAAAATGTGAGCTTGGTAGATAAGGTTCCAGCAATTGTAAAAATTTATAGAAAATTTGGAACAGTTAAGCCAGATAAAATCGACGCGGAAAGTCGAAGAATACATTGGCACATCGGAGATTTGAACGCCGGCGAAGAGAGAATTTTTACCTATATTGTTTATTCAAAAGTAGGCGTTGTAGGAAAATTTTCGCTACCAAAAGCATTAGTGGTTTTTGAAAAGGAAGAAAAAATACATGAAGTTAATTCAAATAATGTTTTTTTTATGAGCGATCAGATTAAAGGGAAAGACTAAATCCAACTAATTTTTATACCCTAATTTTCTTTTATATTTATGAAAATAACAGACAATGTTCCGACAAAATTAAAATACAAAACTGAAGATTTTATAGTCGAAGAAATAGGCGAGAAATGGAATGCTAAAATTTCAGAAAAATTTCAGCCAAATTCAGAACCAAATCTTGACAACTTAGATTTATCTGCCCCAAAAGAATTCTTATGGTGCGAAATGGAAAAACAGGGCATAGATCATTTTTCGGCAATCAAAGAAGTCGTGGACTTACTTGGCAAAAAAATTAATGAAATAGGATACGCCGGTACAAAAGATAAGCAGGCCTGGACATCTCAAAGAATATCAATTTTTAATCCAGACATTGAAAAAATAAAATCATTCAATCATTCGAAAATTATTTTGAAAAATTTCAAATGGAATAAACGAAAAATAAAAATGGGGTATCTCGAGGAAAACCATTTCAAAATCACCTTAAGAGATATAGAAAAAAAAGACGCGATAAAAATTGCCAAGCACATAAGGAATTTAAAATGGTTTCCGAATTATTTCGGTCCGCAAAGATTCGGAATAAAGGGAAACAATGTTAAAATTGGAAAATTAATTTTAAAAAGGGAATTTATGGAAGCAGTTCAAGAAATTTCCAAAGATAATCAACGTCAAGGAGAATATATGGGATATTATTTGAAAAGAAATCCTGAAGATTTTATTGGTGCCTTAAAAAAAGTCGATAGGAAAAATATGTTGATGTTTATTAATGCAGTTCAATCGCGAATATTTAATGAAATTTTAGAACAAGCACTTGAAGAAAATATGGATTTTACAAAGCAAGGACAGATGAGTTGTTTATTGGTCGGCTACAAAACTAGATTTTTTAATGGACACCTGGGAGAAATAGAACAAGAAACTTTAGCAAGCCATAATCTTAAACTTGAAGATTTTGATATAAAAGAAATTCCTTATCTGAGAATTAAAGGTTCTTTTAGAAAAGCTCTAATTGAAATTAAAAATCTTGAATTAGAAACATCTGATGACGAAGAATTTGAAAATTCAAAAAAAATTATATTAGAATTTACTCTTCCAAGCGGAGTTTATGCAACAACATTTTTAGAAAACTTTTTTATTTTTGATTAACAAATTTTATAAAGACTTATATTATAAATCATTATGAAAGAGTCGATAAAAACGGGTGTGTCATTTGGTTTAACTTCTGGAATTATTACAACACTCGGAATAATGGTCGGATTAAACGAGGGAACCGGCTTGCGACTCGCAGTTATTGGAGGTATTTTAACTATTGCTATTGCAGACGCATTCTCCGACGCTCTCGGCATTCATATTTCTGAAGAAGCGTCAAGACGGAATGGGCATAAAGCAGTCTGGGAAGCAACTTTCGCAACCTTCTTCACAAAATTAGTCGTCGCTCTTTCATTCTTGGTTCCCGTCCTTTTATTTGAATTATCAACTGCGATAAAAATAAATTTAGCCTGGGGCCTATTTTTAATTATTGTATTTAACTACATTCTTGCAAAGACACGAGGAGAAAAACCTTTAATAACAATTTCCGAGCATGTCTTAATTGCGGCAGTAGTGGTTGCAATAACTTTCTTCTTAGGAAAATTCATCGCACTAAATTTCGGATAAAATTAGGGATCGAACTCCCGGCCGAAACCGAGAGCCTGATAAAATGATAGGCAAATTTCAATATTTAAAGGTTTGGTATTGACTTAATTAAAAATCCCTTCACAATTCTCCTCAACACACTCACACGATTCAGGAGCCGCGCAGAAACACGCCCCACCACTTCCCGAAGGCAGAACATCTTTATTGTAACACCCGCAATTACAATCGCCATCCTCTCCGAAAACAACACA
>CAYNZD010000032.1:0-2345 GCA_964401675.1 Candidatus Woesearchaeota archaeon
TCCAAATTTGAATCTTTTTTTAATCTTAATTCTACCAAAATTTCTTTCTCAGGGTCGCCATCCAACATAATATAACATCTATCTAAAAAAACATAAGAAGCAGAATAAACAGTATGCAAGGGGTAAATTTTAGAATTGATTTTAATAACAACTGCTGCATCTTTCTCTTTTAAGTCAAAACTGATGGTTTCCATTTGAAATAAAGATTAACTTCTTTTTTAAGTATTATTGTAATCATTATCTGTTGAAAAAGCCAAATAAATAAAAACGTATCACCATCAATATTCAACTAAAACATAGAGGTGATATCCTGAAACAAATAAACCTTATCATAAAAATCAAACAATTGCTCAAGAAAATCAACTTCCCAGTATATTTGCATCATATTGGTTCAAGGCAATACAAACTTCAAGACCACATTGAAGTATTTCTTCTAATGGAAGTATTCCCATCAATTCTTCGAAGAGTTAAAAAAATATCTAAATTATTTAGCAAAAAAATTTAAGGATTAAGAACGAAAGTTTACTTTAAGGGGATTGCTGTTAATTTAGATTTATGCCTAGGGGAATCTTCAACGGAGCCGTTTTTCCATATCAAAAATAGACCAACAAGTCCAAAAATTCCAGCACGAATATAAAACAAATAATCATCTCGAACCGCTCCAAAAATAATCATCGCAATTGCAAAAACAAAAAGCAAGACAACAAAACCATTAGGGATATCCTTTATTTTTTCCATTTTAATTTCCTTGGCAATTTTTACAATTTTTCCCTTCATCGCACCACCCTACTGGCATTTTTATTTCCCTCAACTTTTCTTAATCGCTTTTTTATCTGAATAATTTCTGCATCCTCTTCTATGTTAAATATTTTTTCCAATACGATTAATCCCACAAAAACAAGAATAAAAGTGAAAAGAAATCCTTCGAGGCTTAGTCTTTTTATTTGGGAAAAATCCAAATCAAAAAATATTCCGTGTACAATAAGCAGCAAAGATACAACAGCTGAAAATAATAAAGTTGATAATATTTTTTTCTGAAATCTATTTGTCTTCATTCTAATTTTTTCTCAATATCCATAATTCTTTTTAATTTTATCAATCTTTCTCGTCCGAAAATTCCCGTTTTAATAAACTGCCCCCCAAATCCAATACAATAATCCGCCAAAGTATTATCCATTGTCTCTCCCGACCTATGCGAGAAAATTATAACAATATCATTTTTTTTACAGAATTCAACAACCCTTTTTACTTCCAAAATAGAACCAATCTGATTTGGCTTAATAATCATGGCATTAATTGCTTTTCCGTGTATTGCCCGATGAACACGTTTCAAATTTGTCGTCGTCAAATCATCCCCCACAATAAGCGTTTTACTCTTCTTAATATCAGAAACACCATTTAAAATTTCTTTAAATCCCGAAAAATCTTCTTCCTGTATTCCATCTTCAACATAAAAAATCCCAAATTTTTTAACTAGTCTCTCAATATAATCTGTCTGATCAACTTTATCCCGAATCAAATCCTTATTTTTATATCTATAATAACCCTTGTCATAAAATGATGATGCCGCAACATCCAGCCCAATTCTCAATTTATATTTTTTAGCAACAGTTTTTAAAATTTCAAGCACTTCTTCATTTGTTCTATCTGTTGTCCAAGCATTTTCATCATTAGTTTTAACAATTCGTGACCTCAAATATGCTAAGCGACTATCTATAGGAGCTTTCAATAATTTTCTAGCATAATTATAAGCTCTTAAATTTAAAGTCACCGCTCTCGAAAAAGTTTTCTCTTTTGGAATTAATAAAAATTCCTGGAAATCAGGGCGCTTTCCATTGATGGCTTTAGAATGCAAACCACCACCAATACAATTTCCAACTGGCATCGGTATCTTTGGCTTCAATCCATTATTCACATCATCATTAATAAATTCCCACAACTCTTTTCCGTTATCCGCAGCGGCCGCTTTCAAAAACGCGCCCTCTATAGCATAATTTACATTCCCGCCAAACTTCCCGAATCTCACTTCAAATTTTCGCATTAATTCAGTAAGTTGCTTTAGGTCATCAATTTTTTTTATAATAAAATTCTCATGTTTCAGTTTCAGACAAAAAACTTTCAACATTTTCATACTCCGCTCGATACCTTTCTTGTGATAACTTTCAACTTCGTTTTTCCCTTTTGATTTTCCCGAGGGCGCCGATGCTCGAAATCTACCTTCATAAGTTACAATCTCAATCTGTATGCTTCGCTCTTCGCGAGAATTCTTTACAAAACTAGGCATCACTTCTTTAATAAACATGTTATATAAAATAAAAAAGATATTATAAATCTTTAGATATTTT
>CAYNZD010000032.1:2445-5083 GCA_964401675.1 Candidatus Woesearchaeota archaeon
TTTTCCGCAATTTTCAAAGGATCGTAATTAATACCATCCAATTCTTCATTACTTATATCAACCAGCAAAGGTGCGTCCATAGAAATTTGCAAGCCTCGCGCTCCAATAATTCTCGCTCGTTCATATTTAGAAAATTCTTGTTTGTTCATTTTTTATCTCCGTAATTAAATAAATGGATTCATGAAACTTTTTAAAAGTTACTCTTGTCATTTTATTTAAAAACATATTCCTTAATTTTAGGGAATAACTCTTTCCATTTATCTTCAGCAAGCTTTAAAATAGTTTCCATATCCTCGGAATTAATAGTTCCGGCCTTACCTTTCTGCATAGCAGTAATTCTTGGCTCACCCTTATTATCGCCAACAGCAATAGTCAATCTGAATTTCGAAACAGCTTCCTCTTCCTTGTCAACATCAGCAACAATGACATTTCCAATTTTGTGAAATGTCATACTAAAAGACAAAACATCTTTGTTTAATGGAATGCCTTCTTCACTAAATCCATCAATCTTATCTTCTTCTTCATTATAAATCGGCATTCTCGCTCGACCAAGTGCAACCAAAGCTGCCAATCCGGCAACATCCAACAAATTTCCATCATCATTAATTGTGAAAATATCAACAAATACCTGCCAAACTTTTTCACCTTTCTTAATACAAAGTTTCTTGAAATCAATAAATCCAGATTCCCTAATTCCTCTATCAATAACTCTAGCAAGTTCAACAGAATTAATTCCAGGTCTGCCAATATCAAATTCTTGTGAAGCCATAGGATGTAATTCAGCACTAGTCATAAAAGTTCCTTCGTCAGCAGAATCAGGATAAGGAGTAGCTAAAGCCAAGTGAACACCAGCAAGAACTTCAGTTTTCCCGAATTTAACTCTAACAGCAGAAGCAGCATTTTTACTAACTCCGTCTTCTACAATAATATCTCTATAGTCCACAGCAGTTCTTCCATCAAGTCTTTTATTTTCGACTAGAGAAGACTCAATTTTCTCTTTTTGTAAATTAGGCATAATAGTATTACTCATCTTGTTCCTCCGTTACATTTTTTAAAGCATCCATTTGAACTTTCAAAATATCCCCACAAGCTTTCTTGGCCATTTCTATAGTCTCTTTAAATTCAGGAATAGAAATTTTTCCATCTAATTGCAATAAGGCAATTTCTTTGGTCCTTGAAGTAACAACAACAGGAATATCAGTTGAACCTTCTCCATCATGATATTCAGAATCTTCATATTTATCCAAATCCACAACCAATGTCTTATCTATTTTTCCAACTCCGATAGCAGAAATCATTTCTTTCATAGGAATTCCAGCGTGAGCCAAAGCCAAAGCCGCAGCATTTAAACCCGCAACTCTTGTTCCCGCATCAGCTTGAGGAATCTGAATAAAAACATCAACAACAGTATTAGGAAATTCTCTCAAATCAATAACTGAGCTTAATGCCCACTCGCTAACTTTTGAAATTTCCTCACTTCTTCTATTTGGTCCTGGACGAATTCTATCACTAACTGAAAATGGCATCATGCCATAAGAAACCCTTAATATTCCGGTCTGGGCATTTTGCATATGTTGTGGATGTAAGGTTCTTGGACCTCGAACAACAGCAATTGCTTTAGTATTACCAGTTTCAAAACTAGCCGAACCATCAGCCGAGGGAACAATCCCTACCTTCGCATTCATAGGTCTAACTTCAGCCATTTTTCTTCCGTCTTCTCGTTTAGTGTACAATCCTTTATCCATTATTCTTTATCTCCTTCTACGGAATCTTCATCAGTATTTTCTTTAATAATTTCAACTTTGTTAGATTTAAAACCCATATTCTTAATAAAATTTTCAACTTTCTCTGTCAATCCCACAAGCGTAATATTTTCAGCAATAAATTCAATAATTTTTTTTGTGGCAATTTCCCCGTCACTATCTTTTCCAGAAATCCAAACTTTGCCATTTTGTCCAACTGTAACATCACAACCAGTTGCTCCTTTAATCAACTTAATCATGCTTCCTTCTTTGCCGATAATCCTAGGAACCTTGTGGGGCCCAACAGAAATAATCATACCACCATCAATTTTTCCGAATCCTCTCATTTTCATTGAAACATCAACACCTCGAGATTTAACATCCCAAACTTTAACAATCACGGATTCACCAAAATCTAAAAATTCCCTCATCTCATTTTTATTAATATATCGTGGCACTTCTGAAACTGGTAAAAATGCGTTTTGTGCTCCACCAAAATCAATCAACCACCCATTAAATGTAATGTCTACAATTGTTCCAATAATTGTATTTCCTCTTCGAGGATAGTAAGCTCCAGAAATAGGAACAACTCTTACATGTTTTTCAGTAATATCCGCAATGCCATACTTACCAGCAACTACATCCGCTCCATCTCTATAAACACCATCGCCAGGTAAAAATTCGTTCCCAGAAACTATCGTCTCGCCAGGAATAACAATTTGTCTTTTTTCTTTGCCCATATTATTTTTTAGATAATCTATAATTTTTTGACGCCCATTGACGCCCAATTTTTCTTATCTTATAATTATTTTTTGTAAAAACCCTTTATAAAGTTTCCTATTAATCAGGATCTGTTGAAAAAATATCTAAATTATTTAGCAAAAAAGATTCAAGAA
>CAYNZD010000033.1:0-5061 GCA_964401675.1 Candidatus Woesearchaeota archaeon
GATTTTAGCGTTAAAGGAAACGGCAAAGAAACATCTAGAAATTTTGATATAGGAAAAGTCAAGGCTAGCGTCAAGGATGGTAAAATTATTTTGGTTGCCAAAGGTGCAACCCGAAGAGAATCTAAAATGATTGGGACAATTTGGGCGCATTTGAAAAATATGATTAAGGGTGTTGGTGAAGATTTTGTTTATGAACTTGAGGTTTGCAATGTGCATTTTCCTATGAATGTTAAGGTTGATGGCGACAGAGTTGTGATTAAATCGTTTTTGGGTGAGACCACGGAAAGAGTTGCGAAGATTTTGCCAAATGCAAATATTGATATTAAGGGTAATAAAATTACGATTAGTTCAAGTGACATTGAGGCCGCTGGGCAAACCGCTGCGAATTTAGAAAAGGCTACGAGATTAACCGGAAGAGATAGGCGAATTTTTCAGGATGGTATTTTTATAACGGCAAAGCCGGGGAGAGTAATTTAATGGTAGCAGATAAAGAAAAAACAACTACAAAGAGGAAGAAGCCGAAGTTTTTGAGAACTGATTGGCATAAGAAAATCAGACTTGGAAGGGGAGTAAAGAAAAATCAGAAATGGCATGGAGCTAAAGGACGACAAAATAAATTAAGGTTAAATCGAAAGGGAAGAATGCAAAGACCAAAGATTGGATGGAGTGCTGATGCTAAAATTAGAGGACTTGTCGATGGGGTTAGAGCTGTTAGAATTAATAGTATCATCGAACTTCAGAAGATAAAAAAAGGATTTGGAATTATTATTGGAAGTGTCGGGATGAAAAAAAGGACTGAGATTATTAAAAAGGCAGATGAAATGGAACTTAAGATTCTAAATAAATACGGAGCAAGAAAAGATGCAATTAAGTAAAAAGAAAATCTTGGCAGCTAAAGTTTTGAAGGTTGGAAAAAATCGGATTATTTTTGTGAAAGAGCATTTGCCTGAGGTCAAGGAGGCAATTACGAGATTAGATATTTTAGACTTGCATAAATCTGGAGCTATTCAAATTAGAGAAGTTAAAGGTAGAAAGAAGATTGTTAAAAGAAAAAATAGAAGGCGGGTTGGGAAAATTAAAAATAAAACTAATACCAGAAAGGCTGAGTATGTTATAATTACTAGGAAATTGAGAAAGTTTGTTAGGGGGCTTGTTCGAACCGGAGCAGTTGATAAAGAAAAGAACAGGGAAGTTAGAAAGCAAATTCGTGCTCGGAAATTTAGAAGCAAAAGACACTTAAAGGAGAATTTGGAGGAATTATAATGGCAGGACTAAGGACACAAAAGCGAAGAAGGAGAGAATGTAAAACAGATTATAAAGCAAGGAAAACTTTGTTAATATCAGGAGCTCCAAGAATAGTTGTGAGAAGAACTAACAAATATTTTATTCTTCAAGCTGTCGAGAGTAATGAGGCACAGGACAAAGTTCTTGCTACGATTACATCTAAGGAACTTTTAAAAAATGGTTGGGATACTAAGATGAATGGAAGTTTGAAATCTATTCCTGCTGGATATCTGACGGGATTATTGATGGCTAAAAAATTAAAATCTGGAAAGTTCATCATGGATTTAGGAATGGCCCGGACATTAAAGGGTTCGCGAGTTTTTGCAGTTGTTAAAGGATTGGTTGATGGTGGTTTGAAGATTCCTGTGAATAAAAGCGTTTTCCCCTCAGAAGAAAGGTTGGCTGGAGAACATTTGAAAAGTAAGTTGAAAGACGTTATAGTAAAAATAAAAGGAGAGTTAAAATAATGGTTGAAAAGAAAATGGAAGGAGCAAAAGAAGTTGCTCCAGAAGAACAGCTGAAGGAAATGGAATCTATAGTTGAAATAAAAGAGAAAGCGAAAGAGGATAAGGTTTCGAAGGAATTCGATGAGAAAGCTAAGACTCAAGAAGGCCGAGGTGAGTGGAAAAGGGAATCTAGGGAAGATCGGTTTGCTCGTGAAGCTCAGACGAAATTGGATAATTGGTCTCCGAAAACTGAATTAGGTAGAGCTGTCCGAACTGGAAAGATTTCTAATATTGATGAGATTCTTAGAATGGGGCAGAAGATCATGGAACCTGAAATTGTGGACTTGCTAATTCCTGGGTTAACTGTTGACACTTTGTTTATTGGTCAAGCAAAAGGTAAGTTTGGTGGTGGTAAGAGACGAGCATTTAGACAGACGCAAAAGAAAACCAAAGAAGGTAATGTTTTGACTTTTGGAGTTATGGCGGTTGTTGGAGATGGGCACGGGCACGTTGGGCTTGGTTATGGTCGAGCTGGTGAAACTTTGCCAGCAAAAGAGAAAGCGATTAGAAAAGCTAAATTAAATATCGTTAAAATTGCGTTAGGATGTGCTTCGTTTGATTGTTCGTGTGATGAGGAGCATAGTATTCCGGTTGCAGTTAAAGGAAAATGTTCTTCGGTTAGCGTTGAATTAATGCCTGCTCCTCAAGGAACTGGTTTAGTTATTTCTGATGAGTTGAAAAAAGTCTTGAAAGCAGTTGGGATTAAAGATATTTATAGCAAGTGTTCTGGTAAAACAAGAACAACTTTCAATGCTGCAAAGGCATGTATGGCTGCTCTGAATAAAATTGGGGAGATACAATACTAATGGTAATTTTGGTTATTAGAATCGCGGGGCAAGTTAAAAATAAGAAGAAAGACAATGAGACCTTAAAGAGATTGAAAATGAATAAAAAGTTTAGTGCAATTTTGGTTGAGGATAGTGATGATATCAGAATGGGAATGGTGAAGGCGGTTGGGCACATGGTGTCTTATGGAGTTGTTGATGATGCTTTTGTTAAAGAATTGAAAACTTCCAGAAAAGATAAAGAAGGTGTTTATTTTTTGCATCCTCCACGAGGTGGATTCAAGAAAAGTTCTAAAGTCGCTGCACCGAAAGGAATTTTGGGCAAGCATGATGATATTGTTAAATTGGCTGGAAGAATGTTGTAATGAAAACTCACAAGAGAAAAAAGAATTCTAGAATTCGTGGAGCGCGAACTGTTGGATGGGGATTTAGACAGAAGCATAAAGGCCATGGGAATAAAGGTGGATTTGGTATGGCTGGAACTGGGAAGAAGGCCGATCATAAAAAACAGGTAGCATTAGAATCTGATGATAGAAAGAAAAAAAGATATTTTGGGAAACAGGGGTTGACTTCTAAAGGAACAGCTATCGCGAAATATGAGAAAATTAATTTAAGAGATATAAGGGATAATTTTTTCAAGAAGGGCGGAGATAAGCTTGATTTTTCTAAACATAAGATTCTTGGAATGGGCGAGGGATTTAAGGCAGAGATTAAAGCTTTAGGTGCGACTGCTTCTGCGATTTCTAAGATGGAAAAGGCTGGCGGAAAGATTGTTTTGCCAGAGGCGAAAAAAGCGGTTAAGCAGTGGGCTGAGAAGAAGAATGAGAAAACAGAAGACAAGAAGAATGAATAATTCCACAAAACTTTATAAAACAATTTTATCTTCATAAAACATGGCTTTGAGAGACTTATTGCATAACTTACCTGAAGTTAGAGGACCGACAGAGAAGAAAGTTAGTTTTAATATTAAATTGAAATGGACGCTAACTATTTTGATTGGTTATTTTATTCTGGCAAATGTTCCGTTGTTCGGAATGGTTGAGGGTTCAATGTCGCGGTTTGAATATTTAGCTATTTTACTTGGAACGTCTTTTGGTTCGATTATTTCGTTGGGTATTGGCCCTATTGTAATGAGTTCTATTATTTTGCAGTTGCTGAAAGGAGCGCAGATTTTAAATATTGATACTAATACTGACGATGGTAAAAGATTTTTCCAGGCAATACAAAAAGTTCTGGCGTTTGCATTTGTTATCTTTGAGTCTATGGTTTATGTTTTAATGAAAGGTATCGAAGCCGAACCTGGATTTGTGGGTCTTGTTATTTTTCAGCTATGTCTTGGTGGACTTTTAATTATTTTTATGGATGAGGTCGTTCAGAAGTGGGGTTTTGGCTCTGGTGTTTCATTATTTATCGCGGCTGGAATAGGTTGGAGATTATTCGCGCAGCTCTTCCAATTTGTTGGCACACAAGGAACCTTTGAGGCAAGTGGAAAAGTTTTAGCATTTGTTTCCTCTATTATTATTGGAGATGGAACTGGTGCAGCACGAGCTATTTTCCCGATTCTCACAACCATTGTTTTGTTTTTGGTAGTCGTATTTGCTCAAAGCTTGAAAGTTGAAGTTCCTTTGGCATTTGATAGAATTCGTGGACACTCGGTTAAATGGCCGTTGCAATTTTTCTACGCAGGAGTTATTCCTGTTATTTTAGTTTCAGCTTTGGTTGCTAATTTGCAATTGTTTGCATCAATGTTTCAAAATTGGTTAGGTCATGCAACTTTCCTTGGGGGATTTAGTTCTAGCGGACAAGCAATTTCTGGAGCTGCTTTTTGGGTTGGTTCTACTCCTATATTAGAAACAATCATTACTGGTAGTTTCAGGTGGGTATATGCTGGACAAGCATTTTTCCATGTTTTATTTTATGTAGTGTTTTCTGTTTTATTCTCTTTTTTCTGGGTTGAGACCGCAGGACAGGATGCAAGAAGTCAAGCAAATAGAATTGTTCATTCTGGAATGAGTATGCCTGGGTTCAGAAAAGACGAAAGGGTTTTGGAATCTATTTTGAAAAGGTATATTGGGCCGTTGACAATAATGGGTGGTGTTGCAATTGGTTTGTTGGCGTCGTTGGCAAATTTGCTTGGCGCTCTAGTTGGCGGAACTGCAATTCTTTTGGCAATCATGATTTTATATCAACTTTATCAAAATATTGCACAGCAGCACGCGGTTGATATGAATCCTGCCTTAAAAGGATTTTTCGGGGCTTAAGATTGGTAAGGGATTAGGAATTGAATATATTATTATTTGAGAATTATAAAAGATACCTTTAATAAATAAGGATTTATATAAAATAAATGATTAAGTCGAAAAAACTTAAATTTAAAGGAACAGAAATTCGTCATGCATGGATTAGCGAAAACGAAGAATGGTTACTCAGTATTGTAGATATTATTGCCGTTTTGACAGATAGTCCCAGACCCCGAAAGTATTGGT
>CAYNZD010000034.1:0-3967 GCA_964401675.1 Candidatus Woesearchaeota archaeon
AAGTTGACGTAATGAAAAGACAATTGGCTGAGATTTATGTTCATGTAAATAAATTATATAGTCAGGCAAAACAAATATCTTGTGGAAACTGAGGATTCATTAATTCCCTTTCTATTCTTAATAATAGCTCTTTCAGTCATTCTTGCCGAACCACTTCAAAAAATACAAAAAAGCATCCAAGAATTTCCCAGCAAGTTATTCTCTTTTCTTATTAATCCAATTTTTCTTATTACTCTTTTCTCTGCGGGTTTTATCGGTCTAATTTTTCTAATAATTTTCCGTTGTAAATCACGCAGAGATTATAAAAAATGGGAACTTGAAGAAAGAAAAAGGATTAAGAAATTGCCAAAGAAGAAGATTAAGAAATTTGATTCAAATAGGGTAACTGATGAATATAAAAAATCTTCTGAAAAGAAAGTTGACGACAAAGAAGAAGATATATTTGAATCAGAACCTATTGGGACATATGGAAGAAGTGTGAATATAGGGGTTGACCAATATAAAAGATATTTCCATAAGAAAAATATAAGTAAGGACGAAGTAAAATATCTCTTGAATAAAGATTATCAAATTAAAAAATATAAAAATCTTTTAAGTGGTAGGATAGAAGTTTTTCTTTTGCAACCGAGGCATAACGAAAATTATACTCATTTATTTTTAACCCACAATATTTCTGAATTTTTAGAAAAGAATGGGATTGAGACTGAATTATTTGTGACTAGGAAACCAGATATTGTTTTTGAAATTCGTGGAAAAAGATTTGCAATTGAAATTGAGACTGGTTCCATTTTTTCTAAAATTAGTAGGATGAAAGAGAAACTTGAAGTTTTGGAAAATTATGATATGTGGTTTTTTGTTGTGACTGATAGAAATAAGGTGAGAAAATATAAGAAATATGGAGATGCCGTTGACAAAAGATATGTAAAATCGAGGCTAGATAAACTGGTAAAATTGGCAAAAAAAGCCCAAAAATAGGACCCTAGTTTTTCAGGTATCAAATAGGGTTTATCTTCGGTTAGAATCGCTAGGGAAAGCCAAAGAGTCAGTCGGCATAATATGTATGTATGGGGGTACTGACGTGGGGGCTTAAAAAGGAGAAGTAACTCATTAATTTGATATAACTAGGGCTTTAGGAAGAAAGAGAATTATCTAATAAAAACCTATTTATATTTTTAATAATATTTTTTCTGAGCTTGTATGTATTTCCCCACATAACATATGCAAACCACCCACAGACACTTTCCATAAATTTGTTATAATTAATCGATCCTTCCTTATGTTTTATTTTCAATGTAATTAATTTTTTCTTGAATCCTTTGATGTTTCTTTTTCTAGCTATCCGATGATAATAAAATGTTTTGAATCCTAAAAAATCAACTCCCTTGTATAAAGAATAAATTTTGGATTTATCTGGATGAAGTTCTAGCCTAAGATTTTTAAGATACTTTTCTATTTTATCTCTACAATTCTTAAGAACTTCTTTGCTTTCATGTAAGATTATAAAATCATCAACATATCTTATGTAATATCTCATCTTCAATTTTCGTTTTACAAACTGATCTAAATCATTAAGATATAAATTCGCGAAAAATTGAGAAGTCATGTTTCCTAAAGGCATACCTTTTTTCTTATCATCAAAATTTTTTAATACCTTAGCTATAAGCCAAATGACTTTTTCATCTTTTATCTTTCTCTGTAATATCTCAATCATTTTTGCCTGATTAATAGAATCGAAAAACTTTCTTATATCTGCTTTGAAAACATAACCTTTAATCATATTATTTGTTAGTGCATGTGATACCAATTTTCCATTTTTACTTACTTTTCTTTTAAATATATCAAACCTTTCTAATGCAGAGATAGTTCCCTTGTTTAATCTATTAGCATAGTTGTCTGTTATAAATCTCGGCTCATAGATTGGTTCTAAAATATTTACAATGGCATGATGAACGATTCTATCTTTAAATATAGATTTTCTTATTAGTCTAGTTTTTGGATCTCTTATTGTGAACTTTGTTAATCTTGAGGGTTTGTATGTTTCTAGTTCTAATTCTTTTTTAAGTGAGAATAAATTTTGTTTTAATTCTTTTTTAAATTTAATCACATAAAATTTTTTACTTTTACCCTTACCTGCTTTTTTAAATGCTAATTCTAAATTTTTGTATGAGCATAATTTTGGATAGAGATTTTTGTATGTCTTCATTTTTATTAATTTCCATTTTGAATATAATGTCCTAGTTACCTGAGTTATTCGACCATCCGAGACCGAATAAGCAAGATCATCGTCCCAAGCAACCAAATCGAGATCCCTGTTGCGATACAGCACACGCAAGATAGCTTATCAATAATTTTTCTTTCACCACACCTTTAGTATTCGCGAAAGGGCTTCCCACACACCTTTTATAGCTACTAACTATCGCTGTTGTATTTCATTGCAATCTTAATTGCATTATAGATAAGCGTGTAACCCAACATATTATTCTTCATCAGATTATTCTAGGAGAATAATACTCCAAATAATATACTAGGACACCCATAATGTTATTTGTTCGTTTAAATTAATTATTATAGTAAAACCTATATGATTAACACAAAAAAACAAATAACTTAATATTCATATCACTACAGAGTTACAACAAACAGAAAGTTTTATAAAGGGCATAATGTAGCCTATTATACCATGAAACAAAAAATAAGCATAACAATTGAAGAAAATACGATTGTCTGTTTAAATGAAGTTGTAGATGAAGGAAGATTTAGGAGTAAATCTCATGCTATTGAATTTAGTATAAATAAAGTCTTAAGGGACAATTAAAATTCTAATCAGGAAATAAATAAAAATGCCTAAAACAAAAGCAAAACTTCAAGATAAAGTGAAAGGATTGTATGATAGAATTGGAAGCGATTTCTATTTATCTAGGGATGACTTTGAAGCAAATGGTGAAAGATATAATTCTGCACTATTAATGGGAACTTTAACTGAATTAAACAAAGGAAATATGCTTTTGTTTGGAGAGTATGGTGGGGGTAAAACAACTTCTGCAGAATATCTTCAATCAGTATTTAATGGATTGCCATTGGATTTAGTTAAAAGGGTTGCGATTAGAGGTAATCCTCAATTAACTGAAGAAAAGATGGTTGGAAGACCCCATTATGGTAAGATGCATCAGGGAGAAGAGGATGTTGTATGGCAACATTTTGTTCAAGTCGGACCAAAAATATTTGATGAGTTTAATCGTATGCCTGAGTCAAATCAAGCAGTTGTTTTAAACGGAGTTGATAGGGGAGAATGGAATTATTTAAATGATTTTATTTCAACCGGAGCTCAGCCATTTTTCGCAACTTGTAATTATGCAGATAAAGGAAATAATGGGTTAATTCCACCGATTTTAGATAGGTTTGATGTTGCCGTTGAATCAAGATTTCCTGGAGTTGCTAATGCTTTGCATATTGCTCAAGATTATCATAATGATAAAGATAAAATTTTAAGCAATCCTGAATTGACTAGGAAAGCTTTAGGGGTTCTTAATTCGGGAAAACCTCAAGCAGAAGTTCAAACAGAATTAGAGGGAATAATTAGGGAACACGAAAAGGGTTTAATGGGTAAAGGTTTTTCTATTTTATCTAAGGAAGATAAAGAAAGAATTGAACAGGAAGTTAGAGCTATTCCATTTGATAAGGATGCAGAGCAATATTTTGCATTTTTAGTTTCTGAAATGAACACTTCCCCAAAATATGGTCAGAAAAGAAGCATTGACCCTACCACAACTGAAAATGGTTTATATTTGCAAGCTTCTTTCGTTGGTTCTGGAAGTAGAAGGGAAGAGAAATCTATTGTTAGATATTCTAAATCTTTGGCGTGGTTGCAAGATCAAGATAAAGTTAATTTAGATCATGTTGCTCAGATGGCTCCTTATGTTCTATGGCACAGAATGAGATGGACTCCAGAAACAGAAAATGCCTTTAA
>CAYNZD010000035.1:0-3874 GCA_964401675.1 Candidatus Woesearchaeota archaeon
GAATGAGATGGACTCCAGAAACAGAAAATGCCTTTAAAGATAATGATAGAAATGATCCTTTAGATCTTCATATAACTAAAAGTCTTTTAGGCGAGGGGACTGGTGAAATGCCTGGAGTTAAAAAGAGATTTGGAGAAAGTCAGGAAAATTATCAAAGGGTTATTGATTTAGCTGGACATGGTAAAATGGATGAAGCATTAAGGGAGGCAAAAGAGTATTCAGCCGACGGCAGAGGACATCCAATATTCCAAGATGTAGTAAAGGATTTGGAAGGAGTATAAAAATGCCAAATAAAAACTTCATTAAACTTGCAAAAAGGCAAATGAACAAAGAAGCTCCTGCTGAAAGGATTCAACCCACAACTCCTATCTCGCAAAGTTCCCATTTAATAAATAATGCCAGTTATAGTTTTTTAGAAGGAGATCTTGGAAGACAAGTTTTAGAAGAATATAATCAAATAGCTTCTAAGGATTATCAGGGAGCATCTGCTCTAAATGTTTTATCTTTTGGAGATAATGTTGTTAAGGGTTCTAATCCTTTTGCATTTGTTTTACTCAATAAAATTTTAGCTCAACAAAAAATGAGAATAGCAAGTCCTGCCGATTTAGAAAGGTGTTTGGAAAAAGGAGAGTTAGATTTAAGAGGAACTTATGGTGATTCTGGTTTAGTTTTGAGAGATAGTGGGAATCCTAATGAATATTTATTAAATAATCTAGCTACTCAGATAAATATTCTAGAAACCCCTGTTATGATTCCATTAACGGGGTTAGGTTTGAAATACGATTCTAATTCTCCTCATGATTTAGTTTTTCAATCAACAGACTTTAGTGAAATAATTTATGCTCCACAATTAAATAAAACGAATCACGGCAAGAAATTTGATAGTGGAGACAAACAAGGGTTACCTATTTTTAAAGACAACGGATCAAGAACATTATATTCAAATAAGGACGTTGGACTTTATAGGCTGTTTCGCGACTGGGATCTCGATTTGGTTGCTTGGGACGATGATCTTGCTTATTCGGTCTCGGATGGTCGGGTAGTCGTATGTGCCGAAGGCACGTCGCAGAAAAAATAATAAAATGGTAAATGAAAACTTGAAAAAAACAATGGGAAGGGAATGGCAAAAAGTTAGAAAGAGCTTTCATTATCCACAATTACCACAGCCAAAATTGGTTGAAGATGAATCAAATGGTTCTATAAATATTGAAAGTTTAGAAGTAACTGTTAGCGAACCTTTTATTAAGAATCTTGAAACAAAAGAGATAACTCCAGAAGAGTCATTCAATGACGTTTTGACTCATGAAGTAACTCATTATATGAAATTTCCTGGAAGTGTTTTAAATATTTTAAAATTACAAAAGTCTGCTCAAGGAATAGCTGAGGGGAATAAGGTAAGTGAATTAAGAACTGCATTTACAGAAGCCCAAACAAATATCTATCAATTAAATGAATTAAAAAGTGAAACAACGGCGAAAGTAAGAAAGGCTTGTGGATTAGCAAAAGGAGATTCTTTTGGAAGATTGATGTATGGATTATATCAGGAAATTTCAGGACAAGATTTTGGAGTGGAGTCTAAGGGGAAAAGTTTAGTGGATAAAGTAAAGGGAGTTCTTAGAATAAATCCTACTAATGAAGAAAAAAGTTTAATAGAAAAATTAAAAAATATTGATTATACAAATAAAAAACAAGAAACAAATAATTTTAGACAATTTGCTCAAGTTTTAAGAGACTACCAACCTCCACAAGACCAAAATAAAAAAGAGGGAGAAGGTCAAGACGGAGAAGGAAAGGGCAATGGACAAGGACAGGGAGGTGGACAAGGAAAGCCATGTTCAGGTAATGGGTTAGATAGATTTGATGATAACCAAATAAGAGAAGGATTAAAACAATTTGCCCAGGAATGTTCAAATCCACAAGAATACGAAGAAATAGTCAAGCAAGTTTTAGATGAAAATAAGAAGCAAGGTAATTCTGGGCAAGAACAAAGTCAATCTCCACAGGCAACAGGAAAACGGGCAGGTTCAGGCGAGGGTATAACTCAACTTGCCGATAATTTCTATACTGCCCTAGCTGAAAAATATGTGATTCCAATTAGGAAAAAACCAATGCATAAAAATGGAACTTTATATCCTTTTAGTCATACTCCTTTTGAAGTTGGAGATTCTATAACTGATGTCGATGCTTTTAGCACTCCTGGAATTTTGCCTGGAATTACAAAGAAATGGATAAAGAAAGAAGGAGAAGTTTATGGAGATAACGAAGCTGTTCCTAATAGTTTTTTAATTATTGATAATTCTGGAAGTATGCCGAATCCTATTGAAGGAACTTCGATTCCAGTTTTAGGTGCAACTGCAATCTCTAATGCATATCTTCATAATGGTTCAAGAGTCGCGGTTTATAATTTTGGGGGAAATGATTATTTATTACAGTCTACAAAAGATAAGGGAGCGGTTCATCAACAACTAAGAGTTTATACTGGTGGTGGAACAACCTTTAACCCGAAATTTTTAGAAGGAGTTTTAAAAGATAGCGAGGGAGAATATGATATTAGCGTTATCTCAGATATGGAAATTAGGGATTTAGGAGGCTTTATTAATACTGTCTTGGGAATTCCTAAAACTCATCGAGTTCATTTACTTTATACAGAAAACAATAGCTATGTTGGAAAATTGAGGCAGAGTTTTGGAGATAAAGAAAATGTCGCTATTTTGCCTTTAACTCGTGAAAGAGATATCCAAGAAATCACAATGGGGGAGTTGAAAAAGTCAGTAAAATAAAATGGCAAATAAAAGATTTTTAGAAATAGCAGAAAGACAGAAAAACCATAGCTTGCCTGTTGAAAAAATTTTAACTCATCCAAAATCTAGAAGTCCTACTACTATTCAAAATACAAACTTCCCAGATTTACCTTCAGAAAGTTTTCTTATGAGTTATGATGGGACTCATGGGGCTTATTTTCAAGAATTAATTTCTAAGGTTAATGAAGTTTATTCGGGAACAAGAGCTGAGATTCCAATTGGAACTTCTGGAGAAGTTCAAAATATGTATGCGATTAAGAGAATGGCTTTGGTCTCTACAATTGCAAATAATTCAAGTTTACAAAACCAAGGATTTTATCCCATTAATCCAATGCAAAGCGAATCATTGCTTAAGGCTGGCAAACTTCCTGATCCAAGCAAATATTGGGAAGATTTAGCATTACTGCTATATGATACAAATGGGAGAAATCTAAAAGAGGCACAAGCATTGAAAGAAAGTATAATCCAACATAGGACTGATTTAGGTTTAAGTCAAAGTGATTTGGAGAAAAGATTAGTTGTTGTTAGTGCTGGAGGTGAGGTAGATTCAAGTATGCCTCACGGAGTTAAGCCAATTATAATTCCAGGAATTACTCAAGTTTATCACCACGAAGTTTTAGAAAAAGTTGGAGAAAACATAAGTTTTAATGGTTATGGATTAAATGGCGGTTTACCTTTATTTAATCAATTAGGAAGGGGGGATAGAACTCTTTATATGCCTGATGGAACTTCTGATATTGGCTTGCGTGTGCTGTATCGCGGCGGGGCTCTCGGTTTGGGTGCTTGGGGCGGTGGTCTTGCTGTTTCGGTCTCGGATGGTCGGGTAACGTTTGCCCCGCAGGGGCGGGTTTCGAAAAAATAAGTAAATGTGCTATAATTTGTGATATTTTAATATTCTTCTTATGTTTTTTAACTTATCCATTCTAACCTATCCACTCAATCTCGACAATATTTATAAATCCCAAGCACCTACAAACAGCAACGATAAATAAATATCAATCAAAACAAAAACTTGTCCCCACACGATGCCAAGAGTGGATGGTCGGCGGTGGGGGCGTACTGTTTGCATGGTA
>CAYNZD010000036.1:0-3637 GCA_964401675.1 Candidatus Woesearchaeota archaeon
GCCTCTCGAGGTTGACTATTATCAATAATAACACTTACAGGAAATTGGAAAAGCTCCTCGGTATTATAAAACTGAATCATTACTGGGAAACTAATGTCATAAACCAAATGATAAGGGATATAACAAAAACCAAGAATAGACAAGCCAGGCTGTGTTCCAATTGGTTTTGCGACCCTATCTCCATAAATCTCAATCCTCGTCGGCCAATTAGAATTATACATAACATTTATATTTTCATCTATATTAAACCCAACATCCGCAACAAAATATTCTCTTTCTTGAGAAGACAATTTATAATAGTCACCCTCGAGCTTAATTGAATTTATATTCGCCTCAAGTCCTTCATATAAATCTTCTCTAATTTCCTCATCAATAAAAATCTTGGGGGCACAACTTAATTCAACTCCATCAACAGGTGCATATAATCTCATAACATCTAAGGCATATTTCTCCAAGAACATCTCCGCCTTCTCGTGATTATAAACTTCCATGGCCAAATCATAAAATTTCCCCAATTTACTCTTCACTGAAAAATCATTATTAGATACGACCACAGATTGTTCGCCTTTAAAAATCGTCACTCTGTTTTTAATAATCAGGTCTATATCCAAATCATTTATTGAAGAAACGACATTCCCATCCTCAACATAAACATCATAACCCATCTTCTCAAAATCACTAAAATCGCAACTATCCAATCTTTCACTTACATAATTACCTAATTGTTCTTCCATTATTTTTTTTGTGGGAACCTGCTCTTTTAGAATATTATTGCCCGAAACATACATCCAATAAGGAACCGCTTGTCCAAAAAAACTTAGCTGAGAAGAAAACGGAACATAGGCAGAACCCGGCTCAAAATCAGGTAACTCAATATATCCACCTTGCTCACCAAGAAGAGCAATTCCCTCTTTTGTTGTTGCCTCTAAACAAGAAATATAATAATCATAAACTGGCTTCATGTCTTCTGGAATACTTCTTCCAAAATCATCTCTTAAAGCAAAATATGCAATAATACTACCAACAATAACTATCGCCACAATAATAAAAATCGTTACCTGTCCTCGAACATTCATTTTTTTCACTTTTTCACTTTCTCCTTAATTAATTCCAAAATTTCGCTATTAATATCCTTTTGTATACTCTCCTTAAACTTCTTCCAAAGTTCCTCATCTTCAACTAAAAGTAAATATTTTTTCATACAACCTCCATTTTTCTAAGAAATCCTCTCTTATAAATATTTCTAACTAACTTAGTTACTTAGTTACTTACTAAGAACAAAAATTAAAAACAACAAATACAAAATAACATCATGACCTCGTAGTATAATGGCAGAACGCATCGTTGACTTCGATAAGACCCAAGTTCGATTCTTGGCGGGGTCATTTATAATTATTAAAAAGGGTCATTTCCGCTTCCCAATTTTCCCACCCTTAACCTTGCCCCAATTTTCACCAACAAACTCAAAACTTAATTCTCTTTTCTCAATCCTAGCTACTTCACAAAAATCATCGAATAAACTCAAAGGCAACAATCGAGACTCATTATAATAATTTTTCAAAGTCGAATATGGCACATCAAATCCAAACTGTAAAATCCCCCTCATTGACGGAGCATCCAATCTTTCAATAATCAAATCCAAAAATTTCCTTTGTTCGCCCTTTCTAAATCTAATTCTTTTCATAACTTTTCTAATAACTTATTATTTATAAATATAACTGCGGGACCATACAATCACAAACTTTAAAAAGCAAATTTCAAAACTAATATTATGAAAATTCCAAAATTGCTCAAAAGGTATTGCCCTTATTGCAAAAAAAAGACGGAACAAAAGGTCAAACAGCAAAGCACTGGTAAGGCTAGTACATTAAAAAGAGGAGCAAAGCAAAGAGCAAAACTTCGAGGACTAAATAGAGGAATAGGAAATTTAGGACGTTTCTCTCGTATGAAAAATCAGGCAAAGGGAGCCAGAAAAACAACTAAAAAAACAGCGATCGTTTATACCTGCTCTGAATGTGGCAAAGGCAAAGATCAGAAAAAAGGCAAGCGAACATCTAAATTAGTAATTGAATAAAATGGCAGAAAGAAAAAAATATATTGAAGTACAAGTTCCGATTTTAGATTCAACAATGCGAGTTCTTGGAACTGCAGAAAATTTACACAACAAAACAATTAAATTAGACCTATCTCGAAAATTACGAGGCAAGGGGCTGGTTATTAAATTGAAAATTTTCAACCAAGAAGGAAAATTGGTAGCAATCCCAAGTAATTTAGAGCTCATAAAATCTTACATACGAAGAATTATGAGAAAAAGAACTGATTATATTGAAGACTCGTTCCAAGCACGATGCTCAGACATTCGAGTCATAATAAAACCACTTTTGATTACACGAAAAAAAGTTTCTAAAGCAGTACGAAGAAATCTTCGAAACACAGCGCGAGAATTCATTATTGAATACATAAAGGAAAAAGATTATATCGAAGTTTGCAACGAAATTTTAGATGAGACATTAAAAAGAGCTATGCTTCCAAAATTAAAAAAAGTCTACCCTCTTTCTTTTAGCGACATCAGGGTATTTGAAACAAAAGAATTAGAAAAAATTGACATGAAAAAGGCCTCTACTCTATCTATCAAAGAAGAAATTGAAGAAGCAGAAAATGAGGCACCCGAAACAGAAAATATTATAAGAAAGGATTTTACAGAGGAAAAAGAGGAATAAGATGAAAAAAATATTTTTAGGGCCACCAGGATCAGGGAAAGGAACTGCGGCTTCAAGAGTTGCCCCTAAATTTAATGCTCCACACATTTCTACAGGAGATTTATTCAGACAAAATATCAAAGAGCAAACTCCAATAGGGACAAGCGCAAAAGAATATATGGAAAGAGGAGAACTTGTTCCAGACGAAATAGTAATTGAAATGTTAAAAAACAGAATTGAGGAAGATGATTGCGAAAATGGATTCATCTTAGATGGATTCCCTAGAACAATTCCACAAGCAGAAAAATTAGCAGAAATTTCTGAGATAGATGTAGTAATAAATATGGATGTTCCCGACGAATTGATAGTAAAGCGACTTTCAGCAAGAATTACATGTGAAGATTGCGGAGAAATTTTTAATCTAATTGGTATTCCACCAAAAAAAGAAGGAGAATGCGACAAATGCCAAGGGAAAGTAACTAGAAGAAGTGACGACGAGCCAGAAGTTGTTCAAAATAGATTAAACACATATAAAGAACAGACTGAACCCCTTATCGACTTTTACAAAGATAAAAAAATCTTAAAAAATGTTCCCTGCAACAACATTAATCAAACTGCAGAAGAAACAGCGCAAAGCGTTATAGATGCAATAGAAGATTTTACAAAAGATATTCAAGAAGCTGTCTCAGAAACATTTGGTTCTCCCAATAAAGAATAATTATTTCTTAATAATTTTCTTAACTTTTTCAACAACCTTAGCAACTATCCCCTTCTTTTTTGGCCTTGGTTTTCTATTCCTGGAATTTCCACTAACTAACTCGCTTCTTTTCTTTTTTCTTCTAGCGACTCTCCATGCTCTATTTCTATCAAGTCGTTTTGGTTTATTTTTACCTGGCATATTTATTATTAGAAATTTTAACTTTTAAATCTTTATATTG
>CAYNZD010000037.1:0-2139 GCA_964401675.1 Candidatus Woesearchaeota archaeon
AAAGGAGTATAATCTCCCGTTGTAGGATCAATTAAATTAGGAAGTCCCTGAAGTCGAATATTGGCACCAGCCATCAAGATGACAAATAACAGAATCCCCGTAGCTATCCATTGAAATTTTTTATTAGATATAATATCCAAAGTAGTTTTTTTCATTTCCTCATATTCCATAAAATAAAATGACTTATCTTATTTAAAAAACTTCTTACAACATTAAAAATGCAATTAAAATAAACAGTATCTGGAAAGCATGAATCAAATAAGTAACTTTTCTTTCAGTGGCTCCACCAAATTTATTCAAAATTTTAATTGCTAAATGTTCAAGTCCATAAACCTTATCATAAGGCATTTTTAACATTCCTTTTTTATCAGGGATTCCAAATGAATGCTTTTCCAATCCGCCTCGTAATTTTAAAATAACCTCAATAATATATGGAATAAAAATTACAAAAGCAATCTTCTCAAAATTTCCAAGAATAGCCATTCCTGCAATCAAAGCCCCAATAGAGTATGTAATAATATCACCAGGGAAAACTTTTGCCGGAACTTTGTTAAAATAATAAAATCCAACTAAGGCCCCAACCATACAAAGTCCAACAACTGCCAACCATGGAGAGCCACTAATATAAGACACAAAAGACAAGAAACTAAGGATTAATATTCCCTGTCCAGCTTCAAGCCCATTAAATCCTGCTAAAAAATTATAAGTTGTCCCCACCCCAACAACCGCTAGCGGAATAAAAAATAAGGGATATAAAATTCCAAAATCAACAGCCCCGATAAAGGGCAAAGCCATTGTGTGAGTCCCAGCATTAATTACAACTAAAGGAATTGATGCAGCAGCTGCCAACAAGAGTCGAACTTTCATAGATAAACCGTTATTTTTCCATCCAAGCAAATCATCAGTCAAGCCAACAATACTCAAAATCAAAACCACACTAAGTAAAGCAAAAATTTCCAATGCCTTAACTTGCCCACCAAAAACAAAAGTTTTCAAGGCAAGATAAGTTAAAACTCCAAGAACAAATGATAGTACAACTACGGCTCCGCCAGACGATGCGACATTTTTCGGATGCCCAAACTTATTCATATCTTCCCACAGTAAGCCAATTTTTCGGCAAATCCTAATCCATTTAGGCAAAAACAATACTGTCAGCAAAAAACTAACTAGCACCGAAATTAATAGCAAATATTCCATAAATTATCCTATAAATCACAGCTTAAAACCTTTTCTAAAAGAGAGTTGGAGTTAGATAAACTTCCATCAAGGCGGCGACAACCAAAATCATGATTGCAATAATAACCAACAATAAAGAGTCCTGCAAAATTTTCCATAGTCCTTCTCCGCACAAATCTCTTCTAATCACGGCTACTGAAATAATTCCTCCAGCTAATGCTCCAACAAAATATGCACTAATCTCAGGAATTCCATGAATCATATATCTCAAAAGTCCCATAGGTAAATTTACCAGACTGCCCTTAGCAAATATTCCAATTGCTGCCGCAATTACTGAAGCGTTCCAAATCAAAATAAAAATCGCACCCGCTCCAAATGCCAATGAAAATACAATAGTAAAAATTAAAACATATATATTATTGGCAAAAATCGCTAAAACAGCGTCGCCACTACTAGCTGCTCCAGTAACAAGAGAAACTCCATGTTGTTCAATGCAATAATCATAATTTGACGGACTATTGATAGCGCAAAAAGTTTTTATTTGAAAATTAAAAGTTTGCCCTGCGCTATCAGGAAAAAGAATATAGAAAAAAGAAAACATTACAACAAGTCCGAGAAACATCCACATCATAGCGCGAATAGCTTTTGAATGTTCTTTAATCAGTCTGCCCGAATCATCAATTACAATATCTTTACCCTCTTCTAATTTAATAATATAATACATAAACGGTAAACAACCCATCATGGTAAAAATTATGACTAATAATCCAGCTCCTTCTCTCAAGATAGTATCATTATTAAAAATAAACATAACCAAAATTAAAGAAACAAATGCCCAGATAGCTCCTACAAAAAACATTTCCCATGGCCGCCTCTCGGCTCTCTTTGGTTTCATTAACAGTTCTATCATAATAACACTCTTCTAGGTTCTAAACGATATATCCTTTTTTAATCTTTCCTTGT
>CAYNZD010000037.1:2239-3598 GCA_964401675.1 Candidatus Woesearchaeota archaeon
GTTATAGATATTTTAAAATATGCAAAGAAAAAACAAAAAAAGAATTTTGTAGTTTATACAACGGAAGTAGAACCATTATTGCAAGGACACCAAACAGCAAATGATTTAGCAAAAGCAAATATAAAAGTTATTGTTGCCCCAGATCTTGCTGCAGAACAATCATTAAAAAAATGTGACCTTTTCCTCTTTGGCGCAGACGCTTTCACAAAATCTATAGCCGTAAATAAAATTGGAACAAGCACTTTGGTAAAATTAGCAAAACTCCATAAAATTCCAAGATATTCTTGCGGGGTTTCTTTAAAGTTTACGAAAAAAGTTAAAATAGAGAAGCGCTCGCCGAAAGAAGTTTGGGATGAAAGAATTAAAAAAATTGAAGTGATTAATCCTGCTTTTGATAAAACAAAACTTAAGAAGCTTTCTGGAGTAATTTCTGAATTTGGAATTCTTACATCGAAACAATTTGTTAAACTAGCTAAAGAAAAAGTAAAAAGATTAGAGTATTTAATTTAGTAAAATTTTTGCAACATCAATCTAGGCAACATCTAAAATTTTTCTTAAAATTATAGAAGCAACAACACTATAGCCGATATAATACCAAATCCATGAGCTTCCCATCACTGGGGTATAAACTCCTCTTAGCCAAACAAACAGAAGTAAGAAGGGAATAATTGTTACAAACATTGGTTTCATCGAAGACTTAAACATAACTCCAGTAAGTTTCAACATTTCTGCATTCAGCTCCTTCATTATGTTGCCATCTTTGCAATTCTTCAATTCTTTTTGAATTTCCTTCTGCCTTTTTTTCAAACTTTTCAAATGTTCCTGATTAGTTAACCATTTTTGCACCAATGTGGAAATTAAAGTTACGGCCACCGAAAAAATAATTATAGAAGTCTTCGGATTAGTCACCATCATCTCTGTCAAAGTCATAAATATAATTCTCAACTTATCTTTTTAAACTTAAGCCCTTATATTAGATAATTATTCAATTTTAGCTGTTATCTTTTTAATATCTAGATAATTTTTATCACTAACTATCTTTTTACCAGTTTTTCCCTCAATCTCCTTTTTGGCATTTCCTGCAATCGCGCCTCCCTCTTTTGCAATAATTTTACTTTCCTTAAAGCCTTCTGGTAATTTATTTTTAGAAATTTCTGTTGTTGTGGCTTCGGCAAGCATATTCAAAACTAATTCCATATTGCTTAAGTTGTCTCTCAAATTCTCTTTCTTTAAATTTTTGAAGTTTTTGTATTCTTTTGTTGTCATCTCTGACCATGCTTTTGAAATTTCGTCTGTTAGAACTGCGAATTCTTTTCCTTCCTTAACCCCTCTTTTTTCCCATTCATTAGTCAAATCTTT
>CAYNZD010000038.1:0-3332 GCA_964401675.1 Candidatus Woesearchaeota archaeon
CGGTTCCTATCTCTAAATCATGGTCTGGGCTCGTCGTTCCGATGCCGACGTTGCCGGTTGTTGCGTTAACCGAAAAGACCCCTGAACCAACCTCTAAAGTAGTAGATGGTCCCGTCGTGCCGATGTTGTTTTTGAGTTTTAGGCGTTTTGTATCTGAAATTTTTTATAATCTTTGACAGGATAAATAACTTCGTTCTTTAATTTTTCACCCAGGGATTTTCTTAAATTATACCCTTTAATATGTCTGAACATTCCAAAATAACTGTTTAAGGTGGCCTGATATTTATCCAAATTACTTTGTAGTTCTTCTATCTTTAAATTATTTATTTTTTGTTTTAAATATTTTACAGTTGAATTTCGAATATATACTCGATGCGGTTTTATAATATATCCTACAAAATTTATTCCCTTATCTAAAGTATTAATCTCCTTTTTATTCGGATGAAGTTTTAAGAGAAGTTCTTTTTCTAAGAAAATTTCAATTTGCTTATATGCCTGATTTAAGAATTTTGGGCTTTTGTTAAAAATAATTATATCATCTGCATAGCGAATATAATATTTACATTTAAGTTTATGTTTCACAAACTGGTCTAATTCATTCAAATAAATATTTGCAAAAAACTGGCTTGTTAAATTTCCTATTGGTAATCCTTTATTTTTTGGAGCATACCACAAACTTTTATGTTTTGGAACTTTTTTTAGTTCTTCTTTCTTACTTTGAACTAAGCAATTTTTTATTGGTTCATTAAAAATAATTTGTTTTAGAAGTTTTTGTATCCAAAGTTCATCTACTTTTTTAAGAAGAAGTTTATATAAAATATTTTTGTCTATTCCCATAAAAAAACTTTTAACATCGGCTTTGAGAAAATAAGCTTTCTCTTGATAATTATTGGTTATACTTCTTGTAAATTTTTCGATTCTTCTGCATGTTTTAAGAGTTCCTTTTTTTCTTATGCAACTATATGTATCAAAAATAAAACTGCTTTCAAATCTTTTCTGAAGAAAATTGTAAACAAGGTGGTGAACAATTCTATCACGAAAATCCGCTGCCCAGATTTCGCGGATTTTCGGATGAAAAGAAATAAAACAGATACTTTTGCTTATTTCATAATTATTATTTTTTAAATCATGATATAAGTTCATCATATTTTGCTCAAGATTTATCTCAAATTTTAGGGCATTAATTGTATTTCGTTTATGTTTGCGACAACTATAATATGCTTCAAAAAGGTCTTCTATTTTAAAACTCTTCATTTTCATATTTATAAAAAGTGGTTAGGGATAATCTCCTGATGCAACGGACATAGTTAGTGTTAGTCTTGTCGTTGTTGTTCTGATAGCCATTGTCGAAGTACTGGTACCAGGCGTTGGTAGTGCTGTACTCTGAGGATGACCAATAGTTGTTGGAAACAAAGCCCCTGACATTATGATTTGCGACTCACAGATATTTGCCCAGAAAATTCCAGACAAACATAACCGATTAAGGTATGCCTTCTTTGGTTGCAAAAGTAAATTTTTCTTCTTGAAAAATTTACATGCTTCCCGACGTAACTTGGGAAAAAGTAACATTTTTTTCTGAAAAATGTTTCAAGCTTCCCTCACAAATTCGGGAAAAACAACCGCGCAAATCCGAGTTTATCTGGCTCTCTGAACAGCGCCTTAGCTTCTGCTCATTCCGGCCAACTCTAACCACTTTGTGATTTTAGCCACCCTTGTGTTTGGCGTGCTATTTCATTGGTTATTTGAATTACTCTTGTATATTTTTTCAAAGATAAGACGCGAATATCCCGACTTAAACGAAGTAAAAGTTCAATTATCAAGATTTTTTCTAAAATTATTTCAAGATTTTTTCCCTTATCTTTTTGATTATTTGCCCTGTATATTTGCATGATTAATTCCATGGTTTCATCCTTTAATTTTTCCCCAATTGTATATTTATACTCTCTTGTAAATTCCTTTGTTATTTTAAATATTTCTATCAGCAAATCATATGACTTCTTATAAATTGGAAGATGAATATATCGTGCCATACTTTTATTTTATTTAAAATTTCTAAAAATTTTTTGCGTGCTAACGCACCTTAAAAATAATTAAATCATTAAATAATTAATACCTCCTGATGCAACGGACATAGTAAGTGTAAGTCTTGCTGCCGGCGCAGAGGTACTGATAGCCATAGCCGAAGTGCTGGGGCCAGGCGTCGGCAGTTCTGTACTCTGAGGATGACCAATAGTAGTTGGAAACAAAGCCCCCTACAGTTGTTTTTTGTCCATACAAAGTATTTAATTCACTTTTAGTAGGTATATACCAATCATTATATCCATTTTTTATGTCTCTGCAATATGTAGTAGCATCCCACCAGTTATAAGACCCACCATCACTTGTGGCAGAGACTAAACCCGTAGCATATTTTTTTCCCCCTCCACAAGAAGTTCCAACAGCATCGGCATCTGTGCAGTCACCAGCCTTGGTAAAAGACGAAGCAGTTACTGCTCCAGTAAAACTTCCAGTCCCATCCACAAGAAGATTATTATCTCCTGCATCTGAATCTCCTCCAACATGCAGTCCGCCATTAATTGCTAACTTAGATAATGGGCTCGTCGTCCCGATGCCGACGTTGCCAGTTGTTGGATTTATTGCCAATGCTGTACCCAATGTAGGATTCCAAATTTCAAAATTATCGCTCCTTGCTCCCACGGTTTGCATATTCCAAGTTACTACATCGTTTCCTATTTTTATCGCAGGATTTGAGTTCGCCCCAGTATTAGAAATATGTAATTCTGCCGTTGGAGCCGTCGTCCCGATGCCGACGTTGTTGTTCGTCGAATCAACAAACAAAACAGAACTATCCACAGAAAAGTTGTTTGCTCCTAAGACGAGATTTGACGTTGCTCCAATATAAGGAACATAACTTCCGAAAGTAGAAGAAATATTCTGCCCAAGAACATACAGCGAACCAGTTATGTTCCCGTCTCCTTCAACATTTAATTCTTGCAAAGGAGTTAAAGTTCCTATCCCAACCCTATTGTTGTTTGAATCAACATGAAGAACATTTGTGTCAACTGTTAAATTCTCAACCACATACCCATAACTGCAATTCTTCATTTCTATCCACATCTTCTGCTGTCCGCTAGAAGTGGAGAGCATCGGAACCCACGCTGTTTCGTTATACACATAATTAAAATAATTATTCGCTGAAACACACGAAACAAACAAAAGACAAAACAAAATCCCTACCAATATCAAGACTCTTTTATTTCCTCGTAAGAGGTTCTCGCCTCGTAAGAGGTTCTCGCCTCGTAAGAGGTTCTCGTGACCCTTGTGGTTATGAC
>CAYNZD010000039.1:0-3114 GCA_964401675.1 Candidatus Woesearchaeota archaeon
AAAGCTGGTCGTGAAATCAATACGCCTGTCGTAATTCCTATTAATGTTGTTACTGCAAAACCTTTTAGAAGTCCTGCTGATGCCGCGCCGATGCCCATAAAACTTAGAAATCCTGTTAACGGAATCATCGCTACACATGTTGTTGCGAAAGCCGTTACGATTATGAAAAGTGCCTTCTTTATTCTCTGGACAATTGATTCATATTTAGAGCGAGCTTCATCTAAAATTATCAACTGAGAATCTATGCCCATACCAATCGCGGCAATAATTCCTGCGATTGAAGGTAAATCAAAGTTCCAGCCTATCAATGCTGCAACGCCGAGAATAATTAGAACTTCTGATAATGAAACTGTGACTAATGCCAATGATGCTTTTATTTTTCTGTATCTAATTAGAACGATTATTGATACTGCCAAGATTGCGAAAATTCCTGCTAGCATTATTTGTTTTACAAACTCTTCTCCTAGATTTGGAGAAATTTTGTCTATTTTTGCAATTTCTAATTTAAAGGGTAGTGATCCTGTGATAAGAATTGTTTGGAGTTTTTTCATTTCTAATTTCGCAGATTCAATTGCTTCATTTCGTGCCTCGCCCGAGCCAGATCCGGAAATTGCTATTTGTGTTGTAACAGAGCCCTTTAGGTCTGAGCCAATATTCAAAGACGATGTCAGCTTCTCATCTATAAAGAAATCTAATTTCTTGCTTAAATATGAACCATTAATTGTTAGTTCGTTTGTTATGTCCGCGTGTCTTTGCGCGGCTTCTTCACTTAAAAAAATTGTAAATCGAAAATTGCAATATTCTCCTCCATTTGAAGAGGGATTGCATTCTGTAATTAATGCGTCTTGCCCCGTTCTTCCAACATGAGTTATGTCTTTATCTCCTCCGATAAAAACTGTATCATTTCCAATTTTCGCTTCGAACTTTCCTTGTTTCGCAATTAATTCTTCTAAATCATCTGGCGAAGTGCCGGCTATTTCAATTCCCATCATGTTGTCTCCGGATGAAGTTCTAACTTTGAAAAATTTGACATCTGTTAATCCGTAGACATTTAATCTTTGCTCAGATACTGCAATTAAATCGTCTAATTGAATATCATTTAATGGGACATCTGCTTTAATGAATGCTCGCGCTCCTCCTCTTAAATCTAATCCTGTTTTAATTCTTGAAATTGGTATTTTGTCTATAGAAATATCGTTAATAATTCCCTTTGAAAATAAATTTACAATCTCGGTTTTGTCAGTTTGAATAGTTAATTTTTGTGTTTCGTTTTCTTTTAAATCGCTTAGTGGTTTTAATATCGCCGAATAATCTGCCATTGTATTTATTAGCTGTCCGTTTATACTTTGGATAATCATTCCTTCTCTGAGCCCATTTTCAAAAATAGTAGAGTTTTGTTCAACTGATGTTACGACTACCCCTTTTTCAAAAATCATTGGCGGAATTGAAAAAATTGAAATTAAAGAGAGCGCAACGGCGATTATCAATATCCAAATTTTAAAAGTTATTTTCACTTTGTTTCTACATACCATTTAATTATTGAAGCGTTTGTGACCCATGTATTAAAGAGGTCAAAGGTTAACCCTATTAGTAAGATTGTGAAAACTTGATTTAAGACTGAGGAGAACGAGAAGACAGCGATTAGCGCTGTGGCGATTGCTATAATAGATGTGATTGTCATCGTTGTTCCGGTTTTGAATGCTCCGAGCAGTGAGGCGTTTACTCCCTCTTTTCTTTTCAAAAGTCTTGTTGTTAAAAGAATGTCTGTGTCTACAGAATAGCCAATTAGCATCAAGAACGCTACTATGCCTGCTGTGGATATTTTCATTCCAACTATTTCTATAACCGCAATCGTCATTACAATACTTGAGAAAGCACAAAGCATTACTGCAAAGGCTGGGACAGATTTTTTGATATAAGTTCTAATTAAAATTGTTGACAGGGTGAGAAAAATTATTGCAGAGGCGATTGGATTAATTGTTAAAAAGAAGTTTCCTAGAAAAAATCCTAATAATATATTTAAGACAACTATCCAAAATTTCATTTTATTGCCTTTGGAAAAAATCAAAAAAACAACTGCTGCCATCCAAAAGAACGCTAAAATGACTGCAATGATTAATTGCCTGTAAAAGTCTGAAGAAAGTGAGGCGCTTGTTGTTTCCTCTGATGAATTTTCAGAAGTTAAATCGTATCCAAGGAATTTTTCTAAAGTTGTTTTTAAAATTTCTGAATCGGATTCTCCTACGGTAATCATTAACTGCATTTGGTTTCCTGCATTATCCGATATCGTTTTTATTTCAAAATCGGCTATGTTCTCCAGAATTATTTTCTCTAAATTTTGTGATGGCACTTCGGTTTGAATTGTAATCGTAGTTCCACCAGTTAGAGATACATCTTTGTTTACTATGTCTCCTGTTTGAAAATAAAAGACCCCTATACATATTAAGGATAGCGCTAAAACTATCGCCGGGATTATAAGGATTTTTTTGTAGTTTTCGTCATACCACTTCTCGAACTTCATAATATAATTAGAAAATGTCGGGTTTTAAATGTTTATGGAGAGGATGGGGTTTACAAACTTTTATAAAGGTTGGTATCCTATAATCTTTATGCCATACAAAGATCCCGAAAAAAGAAAAGCTTTTCGAAGGAAATGGTATGCTAAGAATAAAAAGTCTGAAAAAGCTCACGTCAAAAGAAGAAAGCTGGAAATTAGAAAATGGTTTCAAAAATATAAATCTTCGCTTAAATGTTCAAAATGTGGAGAAAATCATATTGCAACAATTGATTTTCATCATAGAATTGAAAATAAAGAGAAGGGTGTTTCAATAATGGTGGCGGATGGGTATTCTATTAAAAAAATTAAAGAAGAAATTGAGAAATGTGATGTGCTTTGTGCTAATTGTCATAGAAAAATTCATTTCAAAAACAATAAAGTTTAAAATGTCAAATTAGGTGTTTATTTTATGCGTGGATAGTTTAGTGGTAGAATAATTGGCTTCCATTTTCTATTAGAAGAAACCAATTGACCGGGGTTCGAGTCCCCGTCTGCGCATTTCCTTTTTTGACGAGAATTCGAACAAGTTCTCGTCTAATTTGCAATTCACTCTAAAA
>CAYNZD010000040.1:0-3086 GCA_964401675.1 Candidatus Woesearchaeota archaeon
AATAAAAAACTCCGCCGTGGCCGAAATCATTTTCCCTGCAACTCCTGGCTCAGTCACCGCCTCGATTTCATCCGCAAGAATCAAAGTTCTATCTCCCGGCTTAATTTTCGACATCTGCGTCAATAAAGTCTCAAACGCCCCCTTTGAAGTAGAACCTTTGGTCTTCGCAAAATAATAAACATCACTGAATAGTGGAAGATGAACCTCTCCACTAATAGGCAAACCCAACTGGAACAAACTAATATTCTGCAAAACATGCTCCAATAATGTTGTCTTTCCCCCGGAATTCGCCCCAGTCAAAATTGAACATCTACTAAATTTATCCAGCTGAAAATTAATTGGTTGTGCCCCATCCAAAAACATATTTAACGCATTACTAAAATGTAAATTCTCAGAATGACTCGGAAATATCCTGCCAGCAAATTCATTTTTAGATTTACAATTATTTATCCAACGGGAAATCCCCCTAGAGAAATCTTCAATCAATAACAACGCCGATAATTTCTCTAAAATAGCGGGAACCCTTTTTAATTTTTCTGCATTTCTTTTAATCCTTTCAGCCAAATCCGTAAACTCGCTAGCACTCTGTCTCTTAATTTGATCCTCCAATTCCTTATAATCAATCGTCACTGGAATTTGTAAATTAAAAATATGTTCCGACAAACCAGAAGACTCAATCGCACCACGAACAATATCCAAAATTGGCTGCGGCATTTTACCCTCATTCAACATCTTCATCAGCCCTTCACCCGAAATAGTCATCTCTTTAATTTTCATTCCAACAACCTCATTAACATCTTCCAAAATCCTCTCGGCCTCATTCTCACTAATAATTTTTCCCTCCCTGTTCTCCAACAAGCTAAACATTGGTTCCAACTCTTCCAGTAATTTTTTAACGTCCTCCGAAACTTCACTTCGATTCAAAACAGCAAAGTTCTCACGCCAACCAGACAACTCTTCGAGGTATCTCTCCAAATAAACATCTTCAACCGAATCAACAAAAACACTCTGTGGTAATCTTTCTAATAAAATTTTAAAATCACTACAGTCAACTACCTGAACTATATCATACCTCTCCAATTCCATCACATCATTTTCCGAAACCAATAGCTGAACCCCACATCCCAATTTATTTAACGCGACAAAAGTAGACTCATCTTCCGTAACAACCACAACATCATATCTCGGTTTCCAAATCGCCCTTGGTTTACCAATCTCTTTCAAAAAACTAGAATCCCATAAATTTAATCCCTTAAAAAATTCCTGTCTTCGCAAAATATTCGAAATATCATCACTAAATCCAAAATAATTCCAGATATTACAAGTTTCTTTAAAAATAAATTCTGAAGAAATCTTAGACAAAACCTTTGTATGAATTGCCTTGGCATCTCGAGTTTTATAGATAGATTCTCCATTGCTCTTAGTTATTGTCTTTTCAAAATTAAACGGCGATAAACCATTTTTCAGAACAAATCTTTCCAATTCCTCTTTCATAAATTAAAGCACGAAAATTTCTTTATAATTATTATTGTGATTAATCGTCTAATCTAAAATATCATCTTCTATTACTTTCTGTCTTATTTCTCGTATTCCTACCGCTTCCTCTAAATCCATCTTTACTACGTTTATTTCTATCTCCTCTGCTATCTCTTCCTCTAGAATCTGTCCGAGCAACTCTCCTTTGAAAACTACGAGGTCCAACATTTCTTCGGACTCCAGAAACACCACTCGGTCTACTTCGACTCGGACGCCCTCTGTTATTTGAACTATCTCTGCCTTTAAATCCTCGACTAACCCTTGGAGTATCAAACTTAACATAAATTTTTTCAAACCTCGGCGTCAATTCTCTTTTAACAACCAATCCTTCATTGTGCCTCTGCATATTCGAAAAATTATCATAATCACGACTAGCCAAAATATTCACAGCAATACCATTGGCGCCAGCCCGAGCAGTCCTACCAATTCTATGAATATAATCTTTAGCGTCCGACGGCAAATCATAATTATAAACATGCGAAACATCATGGATGTCCAAACCTCTCGCCGCGACATCAGTACAAACTAAAACGTTAATGGTCCTGTTATCAAACCCCTTCAAAACACGAGCTCTTTTATTTTGCTCCATTCCGCCGTGAATTGCCTGCGCATCAACTTCATTCTCCCTCAAATTTTTTGTAACAAAATCAACATTCCTACGGGTATTGCAAAAAATCATAGCCATATTCGACTTATCCTTCTTCAATAAATGAACCAACAGCGAAAACTTTTCATCGTCCCTAACATCGTAATAAATTTGCTTCAACTTCGAAGTATCAACATAATTTTCAGCCGAAATTTCAACAGGAGCTTTCATATATTTCTCTGCAAAGTCCGCCAAATCCCCGCTAATTGTAGCCGAGAATAAAAGCGTCTGTCTTTTTGTAGGACAAGCTCTAACAATTTTCGCAACATCATTCTTAAAACCCATATCCCACATTCTGTCCGCTTCATCCAAAACTAAAAAATTCATGTTAGATAAATCAATAGAATTTCTCTGCATGTGATCAAGCAAACGCCCCGGTGTTGCAACAACAATATCCGCATAAGCCAACCTTTTGGTTTGATTAACTATAGAAACTCCTCCGTATACCGAAACAACTTCTAGTTTTTTATAATAAGCAAATTCTTCTAACATACCCGCAACCTGTTCCGCCAACTCTCGCGTCGGTGTCAAAACCAAACTCTGAACACGCCCGTCCTTTTTGGTGTTTTTAATTATGCCTGCGCCAAAAGCCAAAGTTTTACCAGACCCCGTCGCTGACCCAGCTATAATATCCTTTCCTTTTAGAATCAACGGTATCGTCTTTTCCTGAATCTCACTAGGTCTCTCAAACTTTTTATTTGAAATTACTTTCAAAACATGTTCACAAAGACCTAAATCTTTGAACTTTTCCATTTTTTATTTTATAAATTCCCAAGAATAGTATGCCCCAGCCGCTCATCCTTAAATTAGCGAGGGTATAAATCTCAGACCTGAATCCCCGTGACCAAAGCCTAAGGACTCTAACTTATTTATATAACTAAATTCAAAAATCGGTATATAAGTC
>CAYNZD010000041.1:0-3055 GCA_964401675.1 Candidatus Woesearchaeota archaeon
CGTGTGGCCTAGCCCATTCTTCAATGAAGGTGCTAGGAATCTTAGAAAATTAGAATCCTTTATATGCTTTATTGTGCTAGTTTGGCATTAATTTCATCTCTTAGGGCAGACAAATCAGAATAATATTTTTGATTAATAGCTTCAAATTCTGAATTTTTAGACGCAACGCCTTCGGCGTTAAAAACCACCACCCGACCACTGTCAACAGAGTACTGCAAGTCGTCATCATAGGAGCCGACGTCGACGCCCCAGTCGAAATAAACCCCAGACAACCCTTTATCTTTAGTCCATAATGTTTTTGTGTTATTTCCAACCTGAATTTTATCTTTTCCGTAAGCAAATCTTACGTCATTTACTGCAACAGTATTGTCTCCCATTTGCACTAATATTCCATAATAATTATCTCTATTATCATCTCTGGTTAATTCAAGCCCTGAAAGAACTAAAGGGTTATCTGAAGAAAATTCTAATCCTCTTTCTTTTGCTTGCCCAACTAAATTTTCCAAAATCTGGGTATTATTTTTCCACGAAGGATTAGCTGTTCTTAAAACTAATTCAGGAGTATCAGTATAAATCCCATTAAAAAAGGAAGTGTCTGTGTCATAAATTTTTCCAAGGTCGGCTAATCTTGCAACTCTTTGACCCTCAGGAAGATATAATTCTGCTTCAGTATTAAAGAAAAATTGTGAACCAGTTCCATTTTTAGTATCAATTCCATTCATTAATGTTTGATAAGCCCTAGAATCTTTGCCAAATTTTTCAGCTACACCTTTGGTTACCTCTTGATAGAGTTTACTATCTGCGATAGATGCTTCAAAACCTCGAATCACTTGAGGTTCAACCTTTATGCTTTTTGTCATAATATATTAATAAAAAAGTAGTTTATAAATCTTTCCCATAGTTACTACTATGTAATTAATGTAACTAAGGATTCCTCCCCCTTCTTCCCTAAGTCAGTACCCCTACACATACATATTATGCCGACTGACTCTTTGGTAATTTCAGGCAGTTTTTACCGACGATAGGACCCCAATTTACACCCCAAAATCCAGAGTCCTATTTTTGGGGTTTTTCAGCCAATTTTATCAGTTTATCTAGCCTAGATTTTACATACCTTTTATCAACTGCATCGCCATATTTTTTGTATTTTTTCACCTTATTTCTGTCAGTCACAACAAAAAACCATTTATCATAGTTTTCTAAAACTTCCAACTTTTCTTTCATTCTACTAATCTTAGAAAAGATTGAACCCGTTTCAACTTCAATTGCATATCTCTTACTTTCAATTTGAAAAACAATATCTGGTTTTTTAGTAATGTAGAGTTCAGTTTCAATTCCATTCTTTTCTAAATATTCGGCGATGTGTTTAACCAAATATAGATGAGTGAAGTTTTCATTAAATCTTGGAGATAAGAGAAAGTTTTCCATTCTGCTAGTAAGGAGATTTTTGTATTTTCTAATTTGATAATCATGTTCTAAAAGGTACCTCACTTCATCTTTGCTTATATTCTTCTTGTGAAAATATCTTTTATGTTCATCGACTCTTATTGTCATACTTTTTTTGTAAGTTCCGATTGGTAATGACTTATATTCCTCTTGCTCTTCTGAGTCTTTTGAGTCTTCAAATTCAACTTCCCCTTCATCATTTTCATCAGGTTCAATATAAACTTCAGCTATCATGGCTTCAGGATGTGCTTCCTTAGCGCTTGATTTAGTCTTCCTTTTTGGGGCTAATTTTTCTCTAGCTAATTCTTTTTTGTAAAATCTATTAGATTTATATTTGGAAATTGAAAAAATAATAAATCCAAATAAAAAGATGCCAATTACAAAAATCGCCAAAATTGGATTAAAGAAAAAAGAAGATAATTTTCTTGGAAACTCTTGTATTCCTTTATTAATTTTTTGGAGCGGTTCGGCAAAGGAGATTGAGAATGCTATCGCTAATAATAAAAACACAACTAACAGGCTTTCAGAGTCTTCAGCTACTCTTAACACCTACCAATATTTGATTTAATTTTAAGCTAACTTCTTCATTTTCTGACTTCAAAAGCCCTCGCCTTATTGCCTCTTGAATAAGCGAATGAACATGTTTAACATAAGAATTTATCTCAGCCATTTTCTTATTTGTGAATTCCATTTGAGATTCTAAAATTTCTGATTTTTTCTCAGATTTAACCAATCTATTTTCTAATTCTGTTTTAGTCACATCAATTAATAAATCTTCTTCGCTAATTGTATCCCTCATCCCAAGCATCTCAGAGTAATAATGAATCTTATCCGATTTTTTCCAACCAAACCTAAACTTTAATGCTGATTCAGATTTATATCTAGGCAACCAGTAGCAACAGCTACAATGCCTAAAATCATACATTGTTAAATCAGAATACTTTTGTCCAGCTAAACTTTTGCCATCGCCGAATAATTTTTTAGCAAGTCGTTTTAGATAACGATTGACTACGTAAGGACTAAATTTGAATAGATAATCTTCTTGACCTAAATTATTTTCTTTAATATATCTTTTAACTAACTCTGAGCAAATCATTAATTTTATTCTTCTTCCGAAAGTCTTAGATATTTCATCTCGAATGTTTAGCTCTTTGCAATCTTGGGATAAGTCAGAAATTTTTATGTTTAATAATTCTGTTGGGGCTCGGATTCCTGTGTCGAATAAAAACATAACGATTGTTTTATATTTGGGATTGCAGTTATCCGAGAAGGTTCTCACTTGTTCTTCGTTAAGGTATACCCATTCTGGCTTCTCGCCTGATGAGTCTAGATAGGTTGTGATATCTTCGATATTCTTTCCCGCCTTTCTTGCGACTTTCTGATGCCAGTGCCAGAATGCCTTAAAGATTTTGACAAAGTCCCGTGTCGCCCTATATCTCCGTCCGTCTTGCCGTTTTATGACACCCTTTCGCATATCTACAAAGAATGAGCAGACTTGTTGCTCGGTTAATTTTGCCATATCATCAACTTTTAGAATTTCGTTGAATCTCCTTGCTAGAAAAGTTAATCTTTGTCTTACAGTGTTTAGTCTTGTGAAACTTCTTGCACC
>CAYNZD010000042.1:0-2709 GCA_964401675.1 Candidatus Woesearchaeota archaeon
AAGGAAAATATAAAATCGTTAGTATCGTCATTATTTGTTACTATTGTACTTACAACTAATTCTTCTCCTACTTTTGCTTCAGATTCTAAAGTTGCTCTTATTGTTGGTTGCGTAATCGAAGAAGCTCCACAATTTGTAATTTTTAGAGCCTGATAAAATTCAGACTGTTCATCTTCTTTATTTTCATAAATATCATTGTCATCAAGGTCTTCGTCATCATAAGCGGTAAGTTTAATGAAATATGATTTTTCATCAGTATCTGAAGGAATTGTAAGAGTTGTTTCTAATAATTCCCAATCCATGGAATTAATGCCATCATTAAATGATATTACTTCATTTATTCCAAGTTCTCTATTATAAACTAGTACGAAAATTTCATCATCATCCATATCTCTGTCTCCAATGTTCCAAACATTTGCACTTAGTGTTATTTCATTGCCACAAGAAGTTTCACCGTCATTATCATATCCTGATGAATCTGTAATAACTACTTGATCAAAAATAATAAAATCTTCATTGGTTCTTATTTCAATATCTTCTTGCAAATCAGAGTCGCCTGTGTCGTCTCCGTCATAATCGCTGTCGCTGTCATCAACTTCTCCAACTGCGCTAACATATAATGTGTAATCTGTGTTTCCTTCCCTTAAGTCACTTGGGTCTACATTGAAGTTTACTAAAACACTGTTATCATCTTCGCTATCTATATCAAAATCGTCTTCACTAATTTCCATGTCATCTTCATCAAGTATGCATTTATTTTCTGAAACATCTAATAGGCATAGTTGTAATTCTATATTTTCAACATCCCATTCTCCATTATTATCAATGGTTATTTTTAATTCGATATCATCAAAAGGATACCAATATTCTTCATCCTCTCCATATCCTTTTTCGACATTAATTCTATCAATCGAAACTTCTAATTCTCCTTTGTTGGCTCCGTCGTAGAAATAATTATCTACAGTAAGAGTTATTGTATTACTGTTTAAAGTTCCGTTTGTTGCTTTTACGTTTAGAGAATTGTCATCTTTAAAACTTAAATCGTCTACATCTGTTGAAGAAACTTTTATTAAAACTGACTGTCCTGCTATTAAGTTAAAATCGGAATCGTTGAACTGAACATCAAAATCATCTGAGCCTGTTGCTTCAAGGCTTATATCTTCTAAATTTACATTTCCAGTATTTTGTACTTTAACTGTTCCATTTGTAGTTTTTGTTAAACTTTCTACTGAAGTAATTGTTAATTCTGAAACTGGGGTAATTATAGTTGAAAAGGCAAAAGTCTCGTCAGTTGCACTAGCATCATTTCCTATATTAATATTACCTATAATTGTTCCTGATTGATATTCATTAAAGGTTATAGTAGCAGTGATTATTTCTGTTACTGCAGTTCCTGAACCATTCGCCATTGAGGTATCATTAAAAGAGGATGTTAATCCTGCCTGAAAAGATGTAAAATTAGAAAGGTCATATATTGTTCCTGCAACACCATCGTTTGTTAAATTAAAAACAATTTTAAATGAACCATCATCATGAGAAACACTTGTTGGACTTGAAATTTCTGCAATGCCATTCAATCTTACTGCACTTACCATTCCTAAACTCATCAATAAAACTGCAAAAATTCCCAAAACTGCAAATGTGCTTTTGTTTGTCATGTCGTAATTTTGTAGTTACACCTTTATAAAGATTTCTATAGTTTTTTGCTAATGTTATTTTAAATTTAATATGAATTAAACTGCATAAGATTTATAAATTATATAATCGTCGATAAAGCATGGTTAGATCAAAGGAAAATTTGGTTGGGGCGTATGCGTTTTTAATTGGTGTAGTCTTGGCTGTGATTTTTGGATTGTTTAATAAATCGCTTGAACAGGCCGGTGGATTGTTTTATTCGACGCTAGTTTTTATTGGAATTATTGTCGGTTTTATGAATGCAGGAGATAGGGATAGTAATACTTTCTTGATGGCAAGTCTTTCGTTGGTTATTGTTGGAGCGCTGGGAATGGAGCCATTAAAATATATTGCTTTAGATAATTATGTGGTGACCTCTTTAAGAAAAGTTCTTGGTTCTTTATTAGTTTTATTTGTTCCCGCCACAATTATTGTCGCATTGAAAACAGTTTTTGCAATGGCAAAAATATAAAGTTAATAACTAAATTAAATGGAGGCAAAAAATGAAAAAAATTATTGGTACTTTAATTATAGTTTTTGCAGTTCTTATGATACTGCCCTTACTTGGCGTTAGTGCGCTAGGGAATTTAACCGAGGGAATTTTGGCGTGGGCTGTAGCTATTATTATTTTAGTCATTGGCGTTTTATTTATAATGATGAAAGATTAGAATTAATTAGCTCCATTATATCTGATAAATTAATTATTCGCATGTCATCTCGTGCGAGTCCGAAGCAAGCGGTGTTTACCCAGATTTGGATTTGTGGAAAATTTTCAAATTCGCCAGTATTAATGTCGTTTGCCTCAAAAATATAAACTTCTTTGTCAAGTTTTTTGATTCGCCGCTCGGCGCACCCGTCAGTACTGAGGGTGTCTTTTATTTCATGAATTTTTTTTTGACGTTGCCCATGTTTTGTTGAGACGAGGAGCCCGACTGTTTTTGCGGCCAAGAATTTTTTTTGTTTTGTTAGAATTTTTTTGCTATAATCATCTATTTCTTTTTGATTGATTTTTTCTAGTGAGTGTGTGGTAAATAC
>CAYNZD010000043.1:0-2491 GCA_964401675.1 Candidatus Woesearchaeota archaeon
TGGCTTCCGTGGCTTCCGTGGCTCGCATGACTTGCATGATTACCATGATTAGTATGAACTCCTGCAACGTTAGAATGAGTTGCTTCTACATTTCCTCCTGATGCTTGATAAGTTGTCTGTAGTGTATTTACAGGAGTAGTTGTGGAATCAGCTAGAGAGTTAGCATGGCTAGCATGAGTTGCACTTACAACATCACTTAGAGCAGGAATCAGAGCTAAAGTTCCAAGAACAACTCCCGTTTTTAATATAGATTCCTTTGTGATTTTACCTTCTTCGCTAGAAAGAAAAGAACTAACTTTTTTTTTCAATTTGGGTATCATCTTCTTTTTCATATATAAATTACTACAAAAAAACTATTTAAACCTTATGGCTTTTGAATCCATTCTTCAAAAATTTGTTTTATTTCATTGTTTTGCAATTTTTCAAATAAATAATCAAACTGTGCTTTGAAAATCTTGCATCTCGCAGTCTCTGGAATTTTTGCAATCAGAGAGCCCTGTTCAGCATAATTACAAACAGGACAAAGTCCACAATAAGATTTGTAGACACATGCATCACAAATTTGAACATCATTTACCGAAGAGGAAATAATGGAGCAAGCCTTATCGCAACCCAAAACATCTTTGAAGGAATCTTTGCCAACCTCACCCACCTTGAACAAATCATCATTTAGCATTCTCGCCTCATCACAACTAAAAATTTCTCCACTTGGAGTATATGACATTTGTCCAATACATGCACCACAAGGAGAACGAATATCCAAAAAATTAGGATCGTATTCAGTCAATATTTTATTAAGAAAAATCATAACGCCTCTCTCGCGAATCATCTTTCCTTGCAAATTAAGCTTAATGATATAATCTATACTTTCTTTCCAAAACTTAATAAATTCGTCAGGAGTATAACTTATATTATTCCAAACGCCTCTTGCATCTCCTAAATTATTCAGAAAACGAAGAAAAATGTCATTAATTCCACGACTAACATACTCATTAATAATCTCCTCGGGATAAGACAACGATTTTTTAGTTACAGTAATAATTGCATTAATTCTTCTATTTTTTATTTCTTTCTTTTCGTATTCTTTACTAATATGTTCGATCCATTCAGTCACAGCGTCATAAGACCCCTCCCCTCCATTAAATTTACGATTATGATTATGTAATTCTTTTGGGCCATCAAGCGAAGTACATATAGCAATTTCATTATCTATAAAATATTTTAATTTTTCTTCGTCCATTAAAGTAAGATTAGTAACAATAGTAAATAATAAATTTTTATTTTTATTTTTATTCACTTGTAGAGCATATTGATGAATTATTTTAATAATATCAAATTTTAAAAGAGGTTCTCCGCCTTGAAACTCAATAGTAATATTTTTTGAAGGAGATTCAAAAATAAAATCTACTACTTTTCTAGCAGTTTCCTCATCCATGTCCTTTCCTTCACAACTACTTACTCCCGCATGGCAATATATGCAACGATGATTACATTTTAGAGTAGGAATAACTATGTGCAAAGAGGGACCACAAAAAGAACGAATATTTCTTTTTCTAATTTTATTAATTTCTTTTGTAACATTCCCTTCTGTTAAAATAATTCCTATATCACTTAATTTTAAAAATAATTCCGAATTTTCATTAATCTCTTTTTTTTTCAAACTTTCAAACTCCTCTTTGGGTAACATAATCCATCTTCCAGAATCAGTTGTAACTAAAAAATTATTTCCAAATTCTTTGTATCTAAAATTATTAAATTGATATTCCATTTCATCTATTATTTTGCATAAGACCCAAAGCATAATTACAGAATTCCCTAACAATGAAAATATCTCCCTTATTGTCTATAAGATTTAATTCTACAACTATATGGTTTTCTTCAATCTCAATTTTTGATTCAAAAAAGTCCCCAAAAGCGCCTAAAGATTCTTCAATGACACATAAATTATACAGTTTATTATTAAAACAAATTTTTAAACCAGAATAATTAAAACAAGAATCCATCTAATCTTCCTCCTCAAATTGCTTTTCAGAATGTTCTGTTTGCTTATCAACAAAATTACCCTGCTGCAAATCATCAGAAAAAATCGCCTCACTTGTTTGTTCTTTGTTTAAATCGTCAGAGATTTCAATTTTTTCTTCAGAGTTTTCTTCTTCTTTTTGACTATTTTCTCCATATTTTTCTTCCCATGGAACGGCAATACCTTCCGGATCTTCAAACTCTTCATCTTCTAAATCTTCAATTTCTGACCAATCAGCATCCTCTAAATCTTCATTACATTTTTCTTCCTCACTTTCAAATTCTTGTACACCAATATTACTAAGTAAAGCCGCGCGCAATAAGGTATTTCTCAATGGAGCGTTCTTTCTTGATTGCTCTTCATAAAAAGCATAATTTAAAAGCTCATTAAAAAATTCTCTAGCCAAGACACCCAGCTCCAAATTTGAATCTTTTTTTAATCTTAATTCTACCAAAATTTCTTTCTCAGGGT
>CAYNZD010000044.1:0-2465 GCA_964401675.1 Candidatus Woesearchaeota archaeon
ATCTAATTTAACAGAAACTTTCCTTTATAAAAATTTCTATATTAAAGAAAACTTTACGATACCGAATATGCTTCATTGTGATAGTTAGAGGTAGACTAAATTCCCTCATTACTGCCGACTAGATGATTTCTAAAGATTTTTAAGGTTTGATTGAGTAATTGTTCTATGGCTAATATTATGACTAATGATGAAAGAGATTTTTATAAGAGTCAAGTTAAACTTGCAGAAGCTCAAGAGAAATCTCTAGAAAATCAAGATAAAATTTTGAAAGAACAGGTTAAAATTTTGAAAGAACAAACACAATTTACAAAAATTTTGATGTTTGCCACTATAATTTTAGCTTTATCAGGATTATCCCAAGTAATATATTATTTTGAATTTTTTAGTCAAAATATGATTAAAGATTCAAATGATTCATTCGGATTAATTCTTATCGGATTAATTCTTATCATAGGAACTGTTCTTGTTCTAAACTTAATGCCTAATTTCAGATTAAGAAATAAGAAGAAATAACTTCTCTCATTATTATCAGTTGAGACGATAGGGTTAAATTTATAAAACAAGATAATAATTATACATTATTAGCGGCCCCATAGGCTAATGGCAGACCATCTCGTTTACACCGAGCAGACCCAAGTTCGATTCTTGGTGGGGCCATATTAAATTCTGAATCGAACGTAGTTTTTTCTTGGTGAGTGATTCGCTTTGAGTAAAAACAAATGCTCAAATAAATATTTTACGAAATGTAAATCACGAATAGGGGCCATTTATAATAAATTAATCCACAATTTCAGTTCTTAATTTTTTATAACCAAAAAAATCGGTGGTATAATTATAAGCACCGGCATTTAGAAATGTGATTGTATCGCCCACTTTTGGGTTGTCGAGTTTTACTTTGTATCGGAATATATCATCACGAGTTGGAGAATTACCTTTTATCAAATAATATCCTCCTTCATTATCTTCGCCTAATTCATTTTCTACTAACATTTTTGTCCCTGTTAATATATTATCTAACGCACAATTATAGATTGTTGTGTTTACGATTAAATTATTATTTTGAACTTGGATAATTTCGGTTTGAAGTTTTATACAGGGCGCGGCAAGAAAACGTCCGGGTTCTATTATTGTTTCGATGTTATATCCTTCAAGAAACTTTTTTGCATTTGTCAATTTTTGGAAAATATAAGGTAGAATTTTTGATGTATAGCTTCGATATTTTGCTGGCAAGCCACCTCCAAGATTTAATGCATCTATTCTTTTTAGAGAATCTTCTGTTAAAGAATCTTTCAATTCTTCTTCAATTTCCCATTCAGATGTGTTTTGCGATTTCCTATGGATATGAACACCCAATTTTTCTATAAAAGGATTATTTTTAATTTCTGAAATAATTTCATTAATTTTTTTTGAAGACATTCCGTAAACAAAATATTTTCCAGTTCCGATTCGATGTTCTTGAAATTTCATTCTCAAAGATAAGTTAATTTTTTTATCAGATTCTTTTGACGCTTGCAAAATTCTTTCTAAATCTATTTCGTTATCAACAACAAAAGTTTGAATTCCATTTTTGAGGATTTCTTTTAACTCTTCTAGTGATTCGGCCTGTGTAAAGAAAGAAATTTTTGATTTATCTTTTATCATTTCTATTTCTTCTTTCGCGTGAATTGAAAAATTGACGGACGGAGATAATTCTTGTAATAAGTTTCCGACTTCGTGATTTGTCTTGTAAGAGTAAGATATTTCCAATCCCAAATCTTCTAATGTTTTAGCCTGTTCAATAAGTTTGGATTTTGAAAGGATGAAATGGGGTTTCATCATATAGTCTCCAGAGAAAGATTTTCTATGCTTTTTCTTAAGGATATATTCTTTTTTCTGAAATCCCTAGTTATGTTTTCAAGAGATGCAACTAAAGAATAAATAAAATGGTTATATTTTGGGAATTCGTGTCTAAGACTTTCCCAGTTTTCTAATCCAAATAACTTAGGCCAAGTATCATTTTCGGTTATTTCAGATAAAGATTTAGTGGTGATTACCTTGTCTGCTTTTTTGCTGTAATGATCTGTTATTACATAGTTGCTTGTTCCTGTTGTTAGATAATAAGGATTTTTCTTAGGGCCTAATTCTAACATAATTGCTATTTTATACGGAATCCTCGGGATTCCAATTAGTTTCCCTTTGACTTTAATATTTTTTTCCAGAAGTCTTTGAGCTAGAATAATAGATTTTTCGAAGCAACTATGATTATATATTTCTAAAGAGGATTCTATTTCTCCTCTTGCTCTTGGTATGGATACAGGAATTATCTTTTTTGTATGTATAAAAGTATCTTCGAATTTCCAAAGAGTTGCTTTAATTGATTCTATAGGTGGATAGCTATTATTATTCATTTCAGCAATCCTTCTTTCTCTAGTTTATCTAAAACGCTTGTTATCATTAAGGGGAAAGTTATGCAAACATCGCCATTT
>CAYNZD010000045.1:0-2413 GCA_964401675.1 Candidatus Woesearchaeota archaeon
CCCTTCAAATAATTTTCTTATAGTTTTGCTATAAGGAGTAAATATTTCTCCCATATTATTTCCTAGTATTCCCAGCTTTTAATTCTTCCCCCAACGCCTTCACAATCTCAACCTCAGCAAAAGTATCCAATTCGCAATATTTCTCCAATGCAGCCATAACTTTCGCCCTATCATCATCACTTACATCAGACTCATAAGTTACCCTCTCATATTCCAAACTCGCTAACATCCCATTCCCAATATCCAAATCATCATATTTCAAATCACTCAAAATAGGCAAGACATATTTTATTGAAGTTGAACCTTTCTGCTTAGGGTCATAATAAGCAAAATCCTTAAACACATCCCACAAATCTTTAATTCTTGAAAAAATATTATTGGTATACCACGGCATAAACTCCTGAAGTGCCATCGCTGATTCATTCATAACTCCTTTCTCAAATGCTTGATTATAAACCAAAACACTTCCCTCTTCTCCCAAATTATCTTTTAACGCCTGCATAAACTTCGGCCTCGGATCACTCGTGCCCTCTGCTAAAAATGAAATATGCTCACATTTCCCACCTTTCTCTTTTTGAATATGTAAAGAAAATTGAAAAGGAATTCTTTGATAAGGTTTCATCCCATCGAATTTAGGAATTGCTGGATTTATAGTTTCAAAATCTAAATAGTAAATCGGATATTTTAAATTTCCCAAGAAATTTTTAATCGCCCGCTTATCAACATGCTTCCCTCCATCAAATGCAAGTCTTCGTTGAATTTTTTGCTTATCATTTAATTTAATATCTTCAGGAACTTCATTTAAACAAACAATTCCTCCATCATGCAATTCAAAACATTTTTTCTTAAACATTCTAGAAAATTCAAACACACTTCCCTCCGGAACATTTTTCCAGCACTCATCCATTAAAGAACAATCATAAGGATCTTCACATGAAAGGCTAATGTCATATTTTAATTCTTTCTTAGACCCGATAATCTTCAACATATCTTTAATTCTTTTTTCAATTCCTTCAGAATATTCAGTAACCTTTTCAGTTATATCTGTCTGGACAAACAATTCTTCAGGCTCAATGGCTCCATCCTTCACATACTCATTATTAATATGCATCAAAAAACATTTCCGAATTTTAAGTCCTGCTTTTTCATAGGTATACCTCTGAAAAGAAACGTCATGAACGTTAATATCCTTAACTTTTGTTGCACTCTTAACTTCAATTATATCCCATTCATCCTCGCCAACGGGCAACAAAACATCTGCCCTAGAGAATAAGCTATCGACCATAATTCCGGCTTCATAAATCGTCTCCCTATTTTTTACGGCCTCTTTTGTTTTATTGATATTTTCCATAAATCCCAAGTTTGCAAGATCGATTCCTCCAGAGAAGGCTTTTGTAGCCAAGACTCCAATAATGTCTCCCATCATAAAATTATGTTTCGCGGAATTATCTGGCTCGGGCATTCTTTGCTTATCATTCTTAGCAACCCAGAGCAGTTTTGGGCATTGTAGGCCTAAAAGGTAATTTGATTTTGTTAGTAACATAAGAATAGAATGAATTAGGGGTTTTTATTGTTAATTATACCTATATAAATTTTCTCAAAATTGCCTATATTTGTCAACAATGTCAACTTTTACGTGTAAAATCGTATTCTGGGCCAATTTATATCAAATTTTGTTCACAATGTTCACATTTACACATAAAACCCCCTTATCTAGTTAATTTTTAGGAGAGTTTTGTTCTATTTTTATTCAATTTAATCAAATAAGTCTTCAAAATAAATATAATCTACTACTACGAATAAGACATAATGTGAGCCAGCCGGGTTTTCAGAATTGTTAAAATATTCCTTTGTGTTTAGTATGATATAATGAGACTATTGGTCTTTTTAAAAACTTTTATTAAAATTCTAATCTACTCTCTAAGAATTAGATCTCTAAATATCCAATCAACACCTGATTCAATATTCTCTCCCATTTCATAGATATTCTCTAGGATTCTTGTTAGCAAGCTGTATGGTGCATCCTCTACGCGAGCGTGTTACCCTTTTGACCAATCGCGGGGACAGATTTTTGTTTATAAAAAACTAAATGAAACAGAAAAAAGCAAGAATTAACCAACGTCCTGTCCAGTCTATTGTATCCTTTCGTTCTCGACAATTATTAAATAACCCACTTCCTTGGAAACTGACACCATGAAGATTGATCCTTATAACCACGAAGGGTCGCTGACCCGTTGGAAAAACAAAGTTAAGGAATTCGGAGGAATTCCTGACCTCTCGAGACAGAACTCGGAGATTATTCTAAGATATCTACAAGACATGGAACTTGGACTTAACACCTCTTTCTCTTCTAAGAAGGGTGCAAGAAGTTTCACAAGACTAAACACTGTAAGACAAAGATTAACTTTTCTAG
>CAYNZD010000046.1:0-2163 GCA_964401675.1 Candidatus Woesearchaeota archaeon
AACACAAACTTTTTTATTTTTCGAAATTAGGATTTATGTCTTTCCGGACAACGCCGAATAAGCTAGTGCATAAGATTACCGAGCCGCATCAGCCTGTTTTTCAGAATCATTCCTTTTACGAATCGTGTAACTTTCTCCAGAATTTTCAGCCGTCAGCATTATTTCTTTAGCTAATGCTTCAACAATTGTAGCTTTTTTATTAAATGCTTTATCATATGCTCCATTAACAAAATATCGTAAAACCAAATTCAATCTTCGTCGTGGCGAAACGTCAACAGCCTGCGGATATTTCGCTCCACCATATTCAAGAGCAGTAACCTCATCTCTTGGTGCACCATTTTCAATCGCTCTAACAAAAACTTTCAATGGATTTTCCCCTGTTTTTTTCTCAACAATTTTGAAGGCGTCAATAACAATCTTCGTACATCGGGTCTGTTTCCCAGTAATCCATCCCGTAATAATCCTATGTTTTTTACCACGGCTACCAGGAACTTGCAACAAATTAATCAATCGTTCAACAACATTCACCTTCGCTCTCGTCGGGTCCCACTTGATTCTTCCGTGAGATTTCAACATTAACTTAGCATTCAAATTAACAACCCTTTTCAAACCGGGATCTTCAACCCTAACTTCTGACGAGTCAAACAAACCAAAAACTTTCATTTCTACCATCATCGTCGGCCCTTCTCAATCTTACCTTGCCACAATCTGTCCAATGGCTGATCATTTACTTTAATTACTTGAAATCTAACACCCGATAAATCCCCTTTTGTCCGTCCCTGTTTCCCGCCAATTCTCTCAACCATAACTTCATCGTGCTCATCAACAAATTTCTGCGCCAAATTTCCCGGGATAAACGCCGTAACCTCTTTCCCGTTTTTAATCAATTGAACCCTGCAACATTTTCTCATAGCCGAGTTCGGCTGTTTAGCTTCTTTCTGAATTTTCTTTGTTACAATCCCTTTCGCCTGCGCCGCCCGTCCAATTGGGTCAAACTTCAAGCTAATTCCAAGTCGCTTCTTTTTGTCAGGCAACCTATTATCCCTAAAATTCTTTCTATCTTTCTTTAATTTTCGTCCATTCATCAATCCCATTATAAATTAAGTGAAAATTCAATTTATAAACATTTGTAATAAAAAGTTTAAAAAGTTTTCCTCGCTCTCAAGATTACAAACTCCAATCTTCGTCACCACTTCAAAGATACAACAAACAAAAGCTTTAAATAGTTTAATCTCCTCAGAATAACATGAGAAATTATGTTTATGACAAAGCTGGAGGGAAAGGAAGTATTTTGAACACAAAAGTTACTACAAAGGGTTTAGTTAAAACAATCGGTGGTGCCATAATTGGAACGGCAATAGTAGCAAATTTAGTAGGTTGTGGAGCACTTAAAAATTATGGGAAATTAACTCCCGACGGAATATATAATACAGATCAAGGAATTGAAAAAAAAGTGGACCTTAATTATTTTGAGGCAGGAACGAGTAAAGACTCTCCAGATGCAATAATGGGTTTAGTTAAATCTGAAAAGCTAAGCGATGATTCATCTTGGCATTCTTTAGGCTCTTATAATAAAACTTTTGAAGAATCAATAAAAGACTTGAGTGATAAAACTTCAGAGACACAAGAAAGTATTCGTAAATATGACCTTATTGGACCAGAAGGAAGAGATGTTGGAGACTTATATTTTAATGGTATAAATTCTGGAATTTTAATCAAAAGAAAAAAAGATGGAACATTTTATATTTCTACACCAGGCATTAATGTCTCCGGTGGTGGCGGTTCAAGCGGAAGCTCTGGCGGTGGTGGCTCTGGCGGTGGTGGCTCTGGCGGTGGTTCTGGCGGCGGCCAATAATTTTTTTATTTTTTACGGATGACTCATAGAATAACTTACCGAAACAGGATTTCCATTATCATCTGTTCCCCAAAATGTCTGTGTTATTCTTTCCGAAGAATAAGATGTATACCAATAAGTGCTACTATGAATCTGTCCATTTGGAGATATATAATTTGTATTCTCAGTAAATAAATCTGCGATATTATATTTTATTGGGTCACATCCTATCACATTATAACACACCTGTCTTGAAGTCAAAGTAACTCCAACGCCATTAGTTTCAGAAATTGTTGAAGTATAATAATAATAAGTATCCCCTACTAATA
>CAYNZD010000047.1:0-2079 GCA_964401675.1 Candidatus Woesearchaeota archaeon
CCCATCACTAATTTTCATTTATTACCAACCTCTCGAGTATTTTTAAACCCTTTATTGTATTTCGAAAAACTAGAAAAGCCCCGAAGGGCTTAAAAAACAAAATAAATTTTAAACTTATTCTAGATTATCCTAATTGGTTCCTTGACCAGCAGCCTTTTCCAAAGCACTTGTTTCCCCTGAAGCTTTCGCAACAAAAGATGCTACTTTTTCCCGAGCTTCAGTTCTTTCCCGAGCTTTAACTTCTATTTCTTGAATCTTTTGATTAGTAGCTCTAACTCTATCAGCAATTTGTTGTTTCTGCTCATTAGTCAAGTTCCCTTCACTAAGACGCGTCTTGATTTTTTCGATATCTCTTTGCTTCAATTCTATAATTTCTTGAGTTCTCACTTCTGCTCTTTCGATTCTTTTTTCCTGAGCATCAGCCAATCCTTCTTTCTTTTCAACACTTTCTAAAATAACTTTAAGTTCTTCATCAGATTTTTCAGTTAAGACCTTATGTAGTTTTATATTAGCTTCTTTCTTCTGGAGGATTTTATCTTCCATCTGATCACTACGGACTAAAGCTTTATTGTAAAAACCCTCAAATCTTTCTATTTTTTCAGCACTAGCACCATTTGTTTCAAATCTCTCAAGAGCACGAACATGGATTCTCTCTGCGTGTTCTCTATGCTGCTCAAACCTATTTTGAATTCGAGCCATCTTCTCTATCCCATCCAAAGAAAGATTCTCATTTTCAGCTTCCACTTTCGAAATTCCTTCTAAAATTCCTTCAGCTTTCGCAACAAAAGCATTGTATTCCTCCTGAGCTTTTTCGGCTGCCTCTGGATCTTCTTCTGCAAGAATTTCAGCTTCAGCCAATCTTTTTTCTGCCAATTGCAAAGCTCGCTGAATTTTCTTTTCCTTATTAAAAGTAAAAGCATACCCCATATTATCAAACGCATTCTCGAAAAATCCTATTTTGTTAGCTTCTGGAAGATTAAATTCTTCAAAGTCATCTTGAGCTGTAACGAAACTCAAAGTTCCTACCATAAGAAACGTCATTAAAAATAATACATTTATTTTTTTCATTTTCTAAACCTCCTTTCAATGTTTTCTAAATATTGCCACAAACATCCTCTGAATGCACTTTCAAATTTTCCATTTTCCATTATTATTTTAAGAAAAAACTATATATAACTAGTATGTGAAACAAGATGAAACTAATTTCGAAATTTTTACTAACAAATTTTGTATGAAGTATCTGAATTATAACTTTAAAGAAATTCGATTCTCGTTTCCATGAGGCTCTTTTTTTATTAAATCTTTTTCAACTAAAATCCTAATTTTTCTACTTAATCTCACCTTCGAAATTTCCAAACTTTTTGCAATTTCTTTTGTCCATGAAGACTTATTTTTCTTAGACAATAAATACTCGACAATTCTTTTCTCATCGCCAAACAAATTTTTTGTCACATTAATTTTTTTTATATTTTTCAATTTTTGTTTTGCTTCACTTTGCTTCACTTTAACTAAATCTATCTTTTTCTTAAATTTTTTTTGCTGAAAATAAAATAAGATCACAAAAATAAATAGTAGCACCCCCGCTATAATATAATAGATAAAATTGGATGTAGCAATCCCTTCGTAGAAAATTATAATCTCGCTTTCGTCAAAATTATTCCATTCAAGAATTATATTTTTCCCATCCGTTGAAATATTATAATTCTTCGGAAATACTAAACTATTAGATAAAATATGATTTTGTGGAAGATAAACTCGAATATCTGAAACGGATTTCAGCGGCCTTGGTAAAACAAAAATATATTTGTTCCCAACTCTTTTAATATAATCTTTTGTGATAAATGTTACAGCGGCGTCCCCACTAATTAATTTATTATCACTTAGCTCGTAAGCTTTATTCGATTCCAATATAGAATAACTTTCTGGCAAAATAATTATCCCTTCTTTGTCTAGCTCAATTTCAACCAGGACTTTCCCCCCAGCTATCGTATAAACAACATCTGCCGCAGAAGCAAAACTAATTAAAAAAATTAGCAATACTAGAAATTGATATATCCGCCTCATTATATACAAAAATTA
>CAYNZD010000048.1:0-2019 GCA_964401675.1 Candidatus Woesearchaeota archaeon
AAAAAATTAGCAATACTAGAAATTGATATATCCGCCTCATTATATACAAAAATTATACTATTATTTAAACTTAGTGAAATCTAAATTGAATACTCAAAAACCTTATCATAGGGAATGAACCAACTAACAACACTCTTCTTCGGCGCCCTTTCCATAATTTTTCTAAACAATCTGATAGAATTTCCATGCGCAGAAATCGCCACATTAACCTTATTTTTTTTCATGAACTTCTTTAGATCTTTAATGAAAGACTTAACTCTTTTTTCAACATCGGCAAACGATTCTCCACCAGGTGCCGCAATTTTATATCCTCGATGAATTGCCCTATATTCCGCATTTCCTAAAAACTTTTCAATCTTATTCCTCAACTTCGGCTCAAGATTTTCAATCGCATCCCCATGAACTCTCAAATCATAACTTTGCTTACCAATTTTATTAATAAATTGTTCATGCGTCGTTCCTTCAAGTTTCCCATAACTTCTCTCAATCATTCTATCATCCTCTAAAACAATCTTGCACTCAGGATGAAATTTCAAAACGGGTTTCAATGTATCTTTGGATCTTGATAATCTCGTGTGAATTGCCACTTGAAATTTTTTATCTTTCAATTTTCTAGCAATCTTTTTTGCATGTTCCCGGCCTTTCTCTGTCAATTTCGAATCCAAATATCCAGTAAATCGTCCATCTCGATTAAATGTACTTTCTCCATGTCGAAACAAATAAATCTTATACACCTTTTTCATAAAAACTCAAAGTTTCTTCAGTATAAAAACATTTTTATAAGGAAGATTCTTTTATAGAATATGATGATTCAATGGATAATAATAATAATATTTATATTGGTGGGAATATGGTTTTTAAAAATGGAACACCATGCCAAAAAAGTAAAAATCGCTGTTTTGATTATTGTCGGAGCTTTAATTTATTTTTCAATGATAGGTATTTTTTCTTCAGAACAAGTTGATTTAACCTCACCTAAAGGCATAGTTAATTCTGTTTATGTTTATTTCGGATGGATTGGCCAGACGTCCAACGTCCTTTGGGGCATCGGCACTGACACTGTAAATCTAGTAGGAAATGCCATAAAAATTAATAATAGTGAAGACGATAGAAGATTGAGACAAGCCTGACACGGGGATCAAACCCGCGACCTCCGCATTGCAAATATAATAAATGTTTTCAATGAAGTTTATAATAAGACTTAAAATCCAAAAATTTACTTTAAATTTTGGAAAAATAAAAAAAGGCCTAATAGACCTCAATAAAAAATTAAATTATTCTTCAGCTGGCTCACTAGCCAAAAATGCCCACCAAGGTTTGTTCGTTCTAATTACTTCTCCAGTTTCTGCGTCAACTTGTGCTTGAACCTGCATTTTTGCTTGAAACAATCCCAAAAACTTAGATTGTCTTTGAGTTTTTATTTCATAAGCTGCCTTTACTTGATTTCCTTGTGCAACCTCTTTTAATTCAATTTGACATTCATTTTCTTCAGAACATGTTTTTAATCTTAATCTAGCTAATGCTGTTTCAGAAGCAGCGTTAGGCATAATCTTTATTTCTGAGTTTTGCCCATTGCTTAGTCCCATTTTTAATTGAGTTCTATTTTGAACCATTTCCTGTGTTAATTCACAATCACAATTTGCTCCAACCCCTCCAACTCTTAATTGAATTTTATTGTTAGCCATTGTCTGAATTTGCATTTGTTGTCCTTCTTCTCCAACATAATTTCCTGCCATGATTTTAGCTCCAATTCCTTCTCCTACAGTTGGATTCCCATCTTGTCCTCCAGCAGCAATCATTGCATCATGTTCAAGACCTGCTCCGTCACTAGGACCTTGAATGGCTAAAACTAAGCTTACTGAACTTAAAATTAATAAACTCATTACTAATATTGATATTCTTTTCATTTTTATACCTCCTTTCAAATTTTTTACTAACATAAGCCTTGTCACCTAGGGCTTTAAGTAAATTTATCACCTTTTTATAACATATTAATAGATATCAGTATATAAAAAGTTA
>CAYNZD010000049.1:0-1879 GCA_964401675.1 Candidatus Woesearchaeota archaeon
TAATTTGTTTTTCATCGTGATGATTCATTTTCCATTCCTCACCACCTCTGTGTAATTTTAGAATGGTAACAATCTTTATAAGGTTTTCTCTTTTGTGCTATTAATCCAATTTTGCATTTAAAACTCTAACATCTGGACTCCATAAAGAGACTTTATCTTCTTTAAAGCGTACACCTCGCGAAACTTTCTGGATTAATTCTCGTCTTGCTTTGTCTAGATAAAATTCCATAAATTTTTTCGGTTGTTCTTTTTTTAATATTCTCCAGAAAAGTCCTTGAATATTTGGATAAGGAAATTTGGTTACGAGAATTGAATTACATTGTTCGCCTGGGAAATCTATGCCTCTTGAACATTTTGTTGTGAATAAAACATCTTCTTCTCCATTTGAAAATTCGTCAACTGCAGTATTACCTCGTGATTGTATTTCTCTTAATCTTTCCTGTGTAATTAAATTGTCAAATTTTAATTTTGTATTTTCTTCTTCTGTTGGCAAATCTTTGAATGCGCTGACATGGACAAGAGTTGGAGGTTCGGCGTTTGCCATGCACATGTCCATTATTTTCAAGTACATGTTTCGAGTAATTGTTCCGTTTTTGAAATTCGAGAATGAGCAATTTCGCTCTATCCCCGTTCGCTGTGTATGAATATCGCCCAAATTTTGAGTTTCAGCTTCGATAATTTTAAAACTATCTAGTCCAAAAATATTTTTTAAGACTTGCTCGGAATGAAGTGTGCCTGACATCATTATCAAAATATTATTTTGTTCAATTAATTCTTTTAATTTTTGCGCAAGATTAATTGAAACTATGTTTACTATAATTGTATCTTCGGCATTCCTTGAATAAAGATTTCTTTGCGATTCTTTTTCAATTTTGTCTATGGAAATATATGCTTCGTCTAAAAGATTCTCAAATGAATGGGCGATTTCTACCAACGCGTTATAATAACTGAGTTCTTCATCTTCGGCAAGATTTGGATTTTTCAATGCAATTTCAATTATTTTTAAAATTGGGGATTTGTTAAGTTTCTGAATATCTATCAAGGGGGGTGAAAATAAAATATTGTTGACCTGATGAATTAATTCTTTGACTACTGTTCGATCGTCTTGGTCTTTCGGCATAAGATTTGATAGAGTAGATTGGAGCCGATTTAGATTTAATTTTCGTTCGCTTGAAAATGAATCTAAAAATTCGTCGCATTCATCTATGATATCAAGGTCGGTTTTTGGTTTTCGCCCAATCATTGTTTCTATGTGATATTTCATTGAGTTGAAAACTAAAACATCAGCATTGGCGTAAGATTCACATTGGTCATAATATCCGCATCCTTTTTTTCTCTGGAATAAGGCAAATTCTTTTCCACAAATTGCATCATATTTTTTTTTGTTTATTCCTGATAGCCCTTTTGGATTAATTTCTGCTGGCATAATTGGAGCCCAGTAAGGACAAACTGGCGCGATATTCATTCGTCTGACGTCGGAAGCAGTTGAAAAATCTTCTTTATTTGTCTCTGGATTTGAATCTATGTATTTTAAAAGTTGTTCCGTATTTTTTTCTTTAATTTCAATTGTGCAGGGGAGCTCAGGATCGTCGGCTTTTTCTCCGCTAAATGGACATCTAAAATTATTCCGACCCTTGATAATCGCGATTTTTAGGGGTTTCTTATCTTGTTTTAATATAAATTTTTTCTGTGTATAATCCTTTTCGTATTGTTCCTGGAGCGATTTGATTGGAACAACGATGCTAGTTTTTTTGAAATGGCGTGCGAGATTTAAAGCAATGGCTGATTTTCCCGAGCCACACGAACCCTTGATAAAGATTAATTTTTCTCCATTAGCTATTGCATCCAGAATTTCTTTAACTATATCTTCTTGAGTTTT
>CAYNZD010000050.1:0-1873 GCA_964401675.1 Candidatus Woesearchaeota archaeon
AAAGCCTGCAGCCGGGGTCAAACCGGCGACCTCAAGTTTACAAAACTCGCGCTCTATCAACTGAGCTATGCAGGCATATATCTCCAGAGAAAAATTACTTTTTAAGTATTATGGCGCAACTTTTTATACCTTAAAATCCTCAAGACAAAATGGCATGGCAAGACATCGTAATAACAATTTCCATATTTGCCCTAAGCTATGCTCTTATCCCACAAATAATACTGGCGCAAAAACAAAAAAAATCTCTAATATCTCTCCAAACTGCCACAATAACAACCTTTGGAATGTTCACTTTGGCAATCACTTACCTAACTCTCGGGCTCACCCTCTCATCAATAATGGCATTCATTTCCGCAATTCTATGGATAATAATTCTGACCCAAAATATAATTTACTCTGACAATTAATCCTCTTCAATAATTTCAACTCTTTTATCTTTTTTCAAAATATCAACTATTTCGTTCTCCAAATTAGCAATTTCTCCTTTCTCAAATGGACCAACCTCACTTCCGTCAAAACCTAAAAACTCAGGCACGCTTTCAAGAAATCGAACCAATTTATGTCTCATCGCATCTCCCTGCGTTCCAATCATTTCCGCCGCCTGATTTTTTTCTGCTCTCTCCAAGCTCTTAACCAATTCCTCAAATAAATCCTTTTCAAAACTTAACAAATTCTCGAAATCTTTTTTTGAAATTCCAACTTGTGATGCCACAAAAGCCAAATTCAAAATTTTCTTCTTCCGAATTCTCAACAAATCCCTAAAGCTCGAAATGGCATTATCCAGCTTTTTCTTATTTTTAATCGCCATATCTGAAAACATATCGCCTTCTTTGTTCAGGACTTCCTTCCTTTCATTAAAATACTCCGAAATATCTATCATAAAATTCTTCGGCAACATCTGCAAATTCTCCGAATATTTTTCTTTCCTCATAGACTCATATATATCACTAAACGCCAACATATTAAATCAAATTACAATCTCTTTAAAACGATTGTTATACTCCATTCAAAACAATTTTAAATGGCACCTACCTCTCAGCATTATGTTCAAATCACTAAAAGAAAAATTGAAAAGTTGGGTAGGAAAAAACGAAGTAGTAGATGCTCCCGGTAAGCCAAAGAAGGAAGTAAAGAAAAAGGATAAACCCAAAAAAGAGACGGAAGAAAAAGAGAAACTCGAGCAATCACCAAAAGAAACAATTGAATCCCCGACAGAAGAAAAAGGATTTTTTGTAAAATTTCAAAAAAGACTAACAGAAGAAAAATTTGAAGAACTTTTTGAAGAACTGGGGATCATACTTATTCAAAACAATGTAGCATATGCTGCAGTCGAATCAATCAAAAACTCTCTTGCAGAAAAATTAATAGGCAAAACCCTAAAAGAAATTAATCTTTCAGGCGAACTAAAAAATTCGATTGAATCAATTTTAATTAACCCACCAAACTTTCTAGAAGAAATTAAGGATTCGCTTGAAGTAAAACAGCCTTTCGTAATTTTATTTTCAGGAATTAATGGCTCTGGCAAAACAACTACAATCGCAAAAATAGCAAACTATCTACAAAAAAACAAGCTCTCAGTTTGTCTCGCCGCCGCCGACACTTTTCGCGCAGCCGCAATCCAACAACTTGAAGAACATGCTAATAAACTAAAAGTTTCAATAATAAAAAAAGATTATGGCTCAGACCCGGCATCGGTAGGGTTTGAAGCAATCACTTATGCAAAGAAAAACAAAATTGATGTAGTTTTAATTGATACCGCTGGACGAATGCAGAACAAGGACTCTCTAATGAAAGAAATTGAAAAAATCTGCAAAGTAACTAAGCCGGACATGAAAATCTTTTTAGGAGAATCTATCACAGGCAACGATGCAAC
>CAYNZD010000051.1:0-1837 GCA_964401675.1 Candidatus Woesearchaeota archaeon
TGATTAAGAAAGCTGAGCCAGATTTTATACACGTGAAAGGATTTATGTCAGTTGGATTTGCTAGAGATAGAATGGGTTATGATAAGCAACCGTGGTTTGATGATATTAAAAAATATGCTTTGAAACTTAAAAATAATTTAGAAGACTATGAGATTGGTGGAGAAGATAAAAGAAGTTGTGTTGTTATGTTGTCCAAGAAAGGTGTGAAGTTGAAAATTGAAAAAATTTAAAGACATTCAGAAATATATTTATTATAAGTAGAACGTAAAGATGTATACGCTGGCCTCTTTGGGAGCCGTTCATCATGAACACTTGGAAAATTAAAATTTAGAATTTTATTACGGAGATAATCATACATCTGTTGATATTTTTTTAGATCTCTTGTTCCCAATGTTTCTTCAATAAACATTTTTTTATATTCTTGTCTTCTTCGTTCATTTCTGGAAATTTTTATTTCTTTAATCTGTTTTTTACGCTTCTTACTCATTTTTTAAATCTCGTTTTAATTTTTATTTTACAAAAATATTACACCATCTTTTGTCAGAGCGGTGAATCTTATCCCAACTGGTAATGACAATAAAGCTGATTGAAGAGCCATATGTTCTTTCCCATTTCCAGACGCAATTGAAAGTGCAACCTCAAGACCTTCAAATTTTCCTTCAAGTTTTTTTCCAAATTCTTTTTTTAATTGAACTAGTGATTTTTCTGAATCAAATTCTATAAAATCAAAAGGAATACCATGAACTTGAAATTCTTTAGCAAAGGCTGGGCCAACAATTATTATTTTTTCCCATTCTCCTTTTTGCATTAGTCCTGCAATTTGCCCCCATGTCCCTTTTCCTGTTGATAGCAATGCAATTAATTCCATATTCAAAAAATACAAGAGAAGTATTTAATGATTTGTGTGATTGGGTATATTTTGAAACAATAAGTTTTATAAACTGAATTTTCGATCTGTTAATACTACTGTTAGTAGTAGGCGAAAGCCGAAAGATAAATTCTAACAGTTTTACACATCATGGAAATTAAAGAAGCACTTGCCGGATTAAGAAAAGAAAAGAAAAGAAAGTTTATTCAGACAGTTGATTTAGTGATGAACTTGAAAAATTTTGACGTTAGGAAAGAGGCTTTGAATACTTTTATTTTTATTCCGCATGGAAGCGAGAAGAAGTTAGCCGCATTTTTTATGAAGAGATCAAAATTAATTGACACTATTACCGAAGAGGATTTTGTGAAATATAAGGATATGAAGGATATTAAAAAGTTAGCAAAAAAATATGATGGTTTTATTGCGGTTGCTCCAATGATGGGAAAGGTAGCTACAAAATTCGGACGAGCTTTTGGCCCGATGAATAGAATGCCGTCGCCACAATGTGGTATTGTTCCGCAAGAGAATGAGGATATGGTCAATGATATGATAGGGAAAATGAATAATTCTATTCGAATTAAAAATAAAGAAATGGCGATTAAGTTTGCTATAGGCAAAGAAGATATGCCCGATGAAGAATTGGCCGAAAATATTAATGTTGCGATTAAGGAGCTTGAAAAGAAGTTGCCAAGAGGCAAGGATAATATTAAGGAAGTTTTGATTAAGTTTACTATGACTAAGCCAATTATTATTGTGGAGGCTAAGAAATAATGGATGGACAAAAAAGTATTTTAGTTGTCGGAGACAATAGAGATATATTGGTTGCATATACCAGGATATTAGAAGAAAACTACAATGTAGTTCCTGTTCTTTATTCGGAATGTGTAAATATTCCTCGGGAAAAATTTGATGGAGCAATTATAGATGGGTTGAATGGCGAATGGGAAAAAGTTGCTGAAAAAATTAATG
>CAYNZD010000052.1:0-1814 GCA_964401675.1 Candidatus Woesearchaeota archaeon
GCAAAAACCACTACGGCCTAAACGTAGCCCGTTTGACCACTCCGGCATTCCCTCACTATAAAAGCCAGAAAAATACTATATAAAAGATTATCGGAGAGGAGATATTAATTGTTTAAGCCTGTCCTGACTTTTTTTTCTTTTCGTTTTCTTTGATTTTCATCTTGTCTTCCATATCTAATCTTTCTAGTAATTCTTTATATCTGTTTCGAATTGTCACCTCGGTGATTCCTGCGACATCAGCAACTTCTCTTTGTGTTTTTTTCTCGTCGTTAATTAGGGCGGCAACATAAAGAGAGGCGGCGGCAATTCCTGCAGGTCCTCGTCCGGATGTTAATTCTGAGACTTCGGCTTTTCGTAAAATTTTAAGTGCTTCGTTTTGTGATTGTGGAGAAAGGTGTAGCGTTGAAGAGAATCTTGAAATATAATCTTTTGGAGAGGATGGAGTTACTTTTAATCCAATTTTTCTGATAATGAAACGATAGGTTCGGCCAATTTCTTTTCTTTCAACTTCGGATGCGTTTGAAATTTCGTCGAGTGTTCGTGGGATATTATAAGAACGGCAGGCCGCATAGATGCAAGCTGCGATTACGGATTCCATTGAGCGTCCTCGGACCAATCCTCTTTGTAAAACAAAATTATAGATTCTTGCAGATTCGTCTCGGACTACTGAGGGAAGATCTAAAAAAGAGGCGACTCTTCTTAATTCGGACATTGCAAGCCTAAGATTTCTTTCAATTGAAGTAGATACTCTTTCTTGCCATTTTTTTAATCGGAGGTATTTTCTTGTTTGCTGAGTAGAATCTAATTTGTAAATATCTGATATTTCGCCAACATTTGTGGTAAGTCCTTTGTCAAATTTCTGTAAAGAGATTGGTGCTCCTCCTCTGGATTTTTTTTCTGACTTGTCAAAATTTCTTAATTCATGAGAAGTGTCTACCATGTTTTCTTCCACTAATAGTCCACATGTGCCGCAAATTACTTCACCTCTTGTTTCATTATATATTAAATTAGAACTTTTGCATTCTGGACATTTTTTTATTCCTGTCATCGTAAAGTTTATAAATAGGTTTCATTTTTAAAGCTTTGGGTTGCTAATTTTATCGAGGGTATTTTGAATTTTTTTATACCCTCACTTATATATAATATAAAATAGGTTGGGGCACGCTGCAATCATTCTATTAATTTGGCCTGAATATTTCCTTCCTGAGAAGGTCTATTTGTGATTTTTGCCTTTCCTAATTCTGTTTCAATAATTGCACCTTTAATTAAAATGTTTTGTCTTGCAAGAAAAGTATTTGATGGAGTTTCTAAAACATTTTTTATTGCGGATTTTTTTGCTTTTTTATTTATCATTACGTTCGCGATATTTCCCAAAAAAGAAACTAACTTTGTATTTCCGCCTCTTGTTCCAATTGGTTTAGTTTTATGCTCTCCAATTTTTACAATTCTGGATTGACTCTGTCTCCCCGCCAATTTTCTTTTTTTAACTTTCTTGTATTTGCCCCCGCTTGTTTTTCTTCCAGCTTTCATAATTCAAACAAAAAATTGTGCTTTAAATATTTATCTAATTTGGTTTTTTAAGATTAAGGAGATTTTAGAATTAATATTAGAAAGTTTGAGAAAGTTTTTAAAGACGAAATGCTAATAAAGTGAGAGGATAAGAGGAATGAAAAATAAAACATCACAGGCGTACTTTGAAAATTTCCCCCCAAAAATAGTTACTAGGAGTGTAATTTTGTTATTGACGTTATTGTTTTCAGTTAGTCTTATTTCTGCAATACCACAGACGTTTAATATTCATATCCCTTCAGAGC
>CAYNZD010000053.1:0-1657 GCA_964401675.1 Candidatus Woesearchaeota archaeon
ATTTCATAAAAATTAATCTCAATCTTACTATTTAAAACTTCCTAATGTAACTCCTACAAAAAGACAACATGTAGAAAGATTTATAAACAACTATTATGTTCCAGTAGTGAAAATGATAGTCAAGTCTGAATTAATTAAAAGATTGAAAGGATGCTTTGATCTTAATATTTACGAAACAAAAGTTTGGGTAGCTTTGCTCTCAAAGGGTGTTTCCTCGGCTGGAGAAGTTGCAGAGCTTTCAGGCGTACCACGTTCAAGAACTTATGATGTTTTAGAATCTTTAGAGAAAAGAGGATTTGTAATTCAAAAATTAGGTAAGCCAATAAAATATATTGCGGTAAAACCTAAAATCGTTATTGAAAAATTGAAAAATAATACAACACAATATGCAGAAGAAAAAATAAAAACACTTTCTGGATTAAAAGATACATCTGAGTATAGAGAACTCGAAGAATTACATAAGGCAGGGGTTGAACCAATTAAAAATCATGAACTTTCAACATCCATCAAGGGCAGGAGTAACTTATATTTACAAATGCGAGCCGTTATGGAATCTGCAGAAAAAACAATTCATTTAACTTCCTCGGCATACGAACTTTCCTCAAAATTAAAAATGTTTAAAGATATCTTTACAAAGTTAAAAAAACGAAATGTAGACATTAAAGTAATGATTGGAGATAATGGAGAGGAAGCAAAAAAACTTTCAAAAAAATTAGGCGTAGAAATAAAATCCAAACCAATTAACGCAAGATTTATAATTTCAGATAAAACAGAATTAATTTTCACAATCAAACCAACAAACGTCCACGAAGATTTTGACTACGGAGTATGGATTAATTCACCATTCTTCACAAGCTCCCTAGCTTACATGTTTGAAATGGCGTGGAGAGATTAAAACTACATTTTTTCTAAAAGATCAGACTTTGTAATCAACCCACTAAAACTTTTTTTCCCTCTAACCATAACAAGAGGAAACTCTTTTAATAAAGAAACTATGGTATTTCTCGAAGTATTCTCACTAACAACCGGTGGAGCATCTGACATTATTTCTCCAACATTATTTATTTTAGACAATTTATCTACATTCTCAAGTAAAATATCATCACTAAGCATCCCAACTAATTCTCCATCTTTTAAAACTGGCAACTGCGAAATTTTATTTTTCTTCATTTTTTTAATAACGTTATAAACATCCTCAGACGCTTCACAAAATATAATTTTCTTTTTTATAAAATCCGCAACTTTCGGCTCATTGGCATATGTCAAAGAATCAAGTGTCTCAAAAATTCTCTTAGCAATATTATAACTTGCTTCTGCTCTTCCTGCCTCTATTTTTGCAATCATAGACTGGGAAACCCCACACAATTTCGATAGCTCTTTCTGTGTAACACCAAGCACAAATCTACGTTTTTTAATAAATTTCAAGTCGTTCATATTCAAAAGAATAATTTATACTATAAAAATATTCCTATAGGAATATATTAATCAAAACAATTTATATACAAAACAGAATTATAAAAACCATGAAAAATTATTTATTCACATCTGAAAGCGTGACAGAAGGACACCCGGACAAAATATGTGATCAAATATCCGACGCTATTTTAGATGAATGCTTAAAACAAGACCCACAATCTCGAGTAGGTATTGAAACTTG